>JBLNGI010000192.1:0-3260 GCA_050264615.1 Gemmatimonadota bacterium | reverse complement strand
GCGCCCGCGATGCCGCCGCCCGGGCGCGCGGCGTTCGTATCGCAATCGGGGGCGCTGGGTCTGAATGTCATTGACCATGCGGCGGAATACGGGATCGGGATTTCGCAATTCGTGTCGGTCGGCAACAAGCCGGACGTGAGCGGCAACGATCTGTTGGAATATTGGGAGCACGATCCGACCGTCGGCGTGATCCTGATGTACGTCGAGAGCTTCGGGAATCCGAGCCACTTCCGCGAGCTTGCGTCGCGGATCACGCGCACGAAGCCGATCATCGCGGTGAAGGCGGGCCGCTCGCGCGTCGGAGCGCGGGCTGCGTCGTCGCACACCGGCGCGCTCGCGGCCAGCGACGTTGCCGTGGACGCGCTGCTCACCCAGTCGGGGGTGTTGCGCGCCGAGTCGATCGAAGAGCTGTTCGATATGGCGATGGCGTTTACCGGCCGGCCGCTCCCCCGGTCACGCCGCACCGTGGTCATCACGAACTCGGGCGGTCCCGCGATTCTCGCCGCCGATGCGCTTGAATCGCGCGGGCTCGAGCTCGTCGAGCTCCAGCCGGCGACGGTCACGCAGTTGAAGCCGCTCTTTCCAGAAGAGGCATCGATCCGCAATCCGCTCGACATGATCGCGTCGGCGACGCCGGCGGATTACCGCACGGCCCTCGACGCGGTGCTGCGGGATCCGAACGTGGATTCGGCGCTGGCCGTCTTCGTTCCGCCGCTCGGCGTCCGTCAGGAGGACGTGGCGGAATCCATTGTGACCGTCGCGGCTGCGCACTCGCTGAAGCCGGTGCTGGCGGTGTTGATGGGGAGGGAGGGGCTTCCCCAGGGAAGGGCTGAGCTGCACAAGGCCGGCATTCCGGCCTATGTCTTTCCCGAGTCAGCGGCGCGGGGACTGGCGGCGCTGCGCCGGCAGCGCGAGTGGACCACGCGACCAGTCGGCTCGCCGCCCGTCACTCAGGTGGACCACGCCCGCGCGGCCCGAGCGCTGGCCGGGTCGCGCGCAGCCGCCACCGGCAAGCTCGGCGAGCTCGAAGCCCTCGAGCTGCTCGCCGCCTACGGGATTCCCGTCGCCGCAACCCGCCTGGCGGCGAGTCCCGATGAGGCGGCGCGTGCCGCCGCGGAGCTGGGTTTCCCCGTCGTCCTCAAGGCTGTCTCACCCGAGCTGGTGCACAAGACCGACGTGGGCGGCGTGCGCGTCGGTCTGACGACGCCCATGGAGGTCGCGACGTCGGCCGCTGAGATGGTTGACGCGGTGACGCGCGCGCTACCGCACGCACATCTCACCGGGCTGTTGGTGCAACGCATGGTTTCCGGCGGGCGGGAGACGATCGTCGGCATGAGCCGCGACCCATCGTTCGGTCCGCTGCTGATGTTCGGCTTGGGCGGCATTTACGTCGAAGCGCTGAAGGACGTCGTGTTCCGGGTGGCGCCGATCATGCCGCTCGACGCGCACGACATGGTGCGGTCGATTCGCGGTGTCGCACTGCTCGATGGCATTCGAGGTGCACCGCCGGTTGATCTCGCCGCGCTCACCGATGTGTTGCTGCGCGTCTCACAACTCGCGATCGATCACCCAGAGATCGTGGAGCTGGACGTGAATCCTCTGCTCGCGTTCTCGGAGGGTGTGAAGGCGGTGGACGCTCGCGTGCTCGTCGCCGCCACCGACTGACGCCGGTGTCTTAACGGCGGCGCAGGGTGACGGTGTTTGCGGGCGGTGGTTCGATCTCGGTGAGCACGATCTGATCGCCATTGCTGGTGATCGTCCAATCACCGCTCCCCGTTCCGATGATCAGCTGCACCGTGTTGCCGTTCTGGAGATAGGTCCCCGCCACATCGAGCGAATCAGTCGGCTCACCGGGAAATGTGACCGTGCCGTCGACGGTGACCGAGCTGTCGATCGCGAAGGTCCACGTGCCGGTCGTCACCGCCGCCACACCGCCATCGCTGAATCCGACGAAGTCCCATACGCCGACCAACGAGACGCTCGGGGCAGTCCCATCGTTGTTGCAGGCGGCGAGCGCCAGCGCCAATACCCAAGGCAGCGCCAAGTACCGGCGGACGCGACGCCCAGCAGGGGCACTCATTGAGTCATGCTCGCGGCGGCGGGGGGAGGGACACCGCGCGCGCGACGCTCGCTCCGATAACCCGCGCGTAGCCCCACAATCGCCGTAACAGTGATCGCGAGATACATGAAGAAGCCGTAGACGCACGCCGGATATCCCAGGATGGTGCCCGGTGCCCCCGGGGACGGGCACTTGGCTGCCGAGGCAAACACTTCCCGATAGGTCAGCGTGCCGGAAAACGCCAGACCGGCCAGGGCAAGCACCAGGATGAGTTGCAGGGCTCGTTTCATCGCACCGGTTCTCCTTTCATCGTGACGCGTTGCACGCCGCGAGCTTCCAACCCGCGTGCCAGTTCTTCGTCCCATCCATACGGATCGTCCGCGAAGGCGACGAGGCCATCGTCCGTCGCCCAGGCCGTCCAGTAGACGAGGTGGACGGGAATCGGTTCAGGGAGTCGCACCCACCGGTGCCGGCCGCTCGTCATGGCGGCGCGGATCGAATCATCGGGCCAGTCCACCAGGAGCCGTGCGGCCAACGCGGCCGCGCCCTCGACGCGGACACAGCCGTGGCTGAATGTGCGCCAGCGCTCGCTGAACAGCGGGCGCGCGGGCGTGTCGTGAATGAACACGCTGAATGGGGTCCAGAACGCGAGCTTCACGCCGCCCAGCGGATTTTCGGGTCCGGGCTCCTGGATGAACTGGTAGGTGAACGTCGTGTCAGTAACCGCGGCCCAGTTGACGGCGCTCGCATCCACTTCCATGCCGGCGCGCAACGAATCGCTGAAGACACGAAATCCTGCACGGGCGAGATAACCGGAATCCTTCCGGACAATCGGCAGCAGTTCCTGCACCGCGATCACGCGAGGCACTTTCCACACGGGACGAAACACGAAATCCGTGGCCGTCGAGCTCACGATGGGAGTCGGCCAGTCGGGGCGACCAACGATCGCACGCGTGGTCAGGGTCACGGTGTCGGTCTCCACGAGCTGCAGTGAGAACGCGGCGCTGTTGACGAGGATATAGCGGTCGCCGAGGAAGCGAGGCAGCCAGCGCCAGCGCTCGAGGTTCAAGGCGATCTGTTGAGCGCGTTGCGCCGGTGAGATGCTCAGCTGTTGGCGCGTTTCCGGGCCCACACTGCCGTCGGACGGGAGTCCATGCAGGGTCTGGAATCGTGCGATCGCCGCCGCCAACCCCGCGGTGGT
>JBLNGI010000191.1:0-3904 GCA_050264615.1 Gemmatimonadota bacterium | reverse complement strand
TGAACGCGGACGGACGGCTTCTGCGGAATGAATTCCAACCGATGATGTTGCGCGCGTGCGTCCGGGCTGTGACTCTCGTAGCGGTTGTGCTCGTGAGCTGCGAGAAGTCGCCGTTCGAGCCTCGCGGTGAAGGCGAGCGCATTCCAATCGGCAGCGTTATCGAGGGCCAAACCCGCCCGGACTCCGTCAGCCGCTTCTCCTTCACTGGAAGCCCGAACCAGCCGTATCTGGTCTTCCTCGAAGCGCTGGAGGGGCGCGTTCAGCTCTCCGTGTATGACTCGACGAATGGTTACCCGGGGTACCCCGCCGCCACCGTGAGCGCAGTCGCCGGCGGCCCGTGGCTCGAGCAGAACCCGAGCAACACCTTCGCAACGCCGTCGGGAGCCGTCTACCGTGTGTTCGTGTCGGCGACCCCCGCGGGGACCACCGCGCGGTTCCGGCTCAAAGTGCACGCCATCGACACGAGGCCGGAGCGCGTCCCGAACGCGTTCTCCTTTGGCGACACCGTGTCCGGTGAAACGATCGACCCGATGTTTGATCTGGATTGGTTCACGGCCCACGGTGTCGCGGGGCAAGAAATCGTGGCGGTCGTGGAGCCCCAGGAACCGCTGGGATCAGGATCCGTCGGCCTGAGCGTGACTGACCCGGCAGAGAGTCAGTTCCTGGGCATCGTCTTCGCCGATGCGGGCACGCCGACTCCGTTGACGACCGGCCGGATACGCCTCCCGGGAACGCGCGACTACCAGTTCGCCTTCGGGTCGGTGATCAGCAACACGTATCCTCGTTACCGTGGGCCGTATCGGTTCTGGACGTACGTGATCGACCGGGCACCCGAACACCGCGCGGCAAACACTCCATTCAACACGGAGATCCGAAATGAGCGCATCGACAGAGCAGGCGATGTCGATGAGTTCACGTTCTCCGCGGCGGCGAACACCGACTTCAATGCCTTCCTGCAATCGTCACGGGCGTTTCAGCTCGAGTTGGTACCGCTGATGGAGGGCATCTATCCAGTTGTGGCGGCACCGGCCGACACCGCGCTGTTTGCGCACGCGACCGGCCGATTTCATATCGCGCAGGCTGGCACCTACACGATTCGGGTCAGCGGTACCGAGCCGTCGCGTGTCGCGGATACAGGCTCGTACCGCTTTTACCTCTATGCGATCGACCGGCGGCCCGAACACGTGCCGGCGGCGATTACGCCCGGCGCCACCGTGACGGGCGAGGGACTCGAGCTGCCGGGCGACGTCGACGAATTCACGTTCACCGGGGCTTTGGGCGAGGAGTTCAACGCGTTCCTCCAGGCGCAGGACGGGTCGCCCGGGACGCACCTGCAGCTCGAGGTCGTGGGCCCATCCGGCACCGCGCTACTGGCGACCCAGAGCATTGGCACGGACACCAGCTTGCTGGACCAGCCGACCGGACGCTTCGCGCTTCCGAGCGGGGGCACGTACCGACTTCGGGTGAGCGGCGTCCCGACCTACCCCGCCGAAACCAATCGCGGCGCGTATCGACTCCTCTTGTACCGCGTCGATCGGAAGCCGGAGACGCTCCCCGAAACGCTCGCACTGGGTGACAGCTTGACTGGCGAAGCGATCGATTTGCCGGGCGACGTGGACGAGTTCCGCGTGACCGTCCCCGACTCGAGCGGCGCGAATCTGGCGATTGAGCTTGATGTGGCGGCGCCCGAATACAACGGGCTCGTGGCACGGATGATCGACTTGGCGACCGGCCAAAGCATCGCGCTGGCAGGTGCCTCGCTTGCCGGCGCACCTGCGGCGAGTGGCCGGCTCCGAGTCGGGCCCGGAACGTACATCGTGCGAGTAGAGGCGACTCAATACACGGACCGGCCTGTGCTGCGCGGCTCGTACGGCCTCTGGCTCTACGCGTTCAGCTTCGCCCCGGAGCTGGTGACCGACACCATCGCGATCGGAGACACGGTCAGCGGAGAGACGATCGAGCCGTGGGGTGATGCGGACGTATTCCATTTCCACGGGACACGCGGTCAACACGTGAACGTCGCGTTTCAGGGCATGGGGTATCCTGCGGGAACTGCGTTCCAGGCGTGGATCGACGGCCCGCCGGGCGCGCCGGTCTGGGCGTTCGCCTCGGTGACCAGTCCTACGTCCGCCGCGGCGCTGCATGACCACCAGACGATGCGCCTCGATCTCCCGGCCACGGGATGGTACCACATCACCGTGAGCGCCAACGGCGCCGCTGGCAGTCTGGCAGACCGGGGGCCCTATCGGTTAGCGGTAGAGCCCTTGGGCACCGCGCCGGAGCTTGCCGGGGCCGCCTTGGCGCCCGGAGATTCGGTCACCAATGAGTCCATCGACACGCCCGGCGACTGGGATGAGTTCACGGTGACGTCCACGCCGGGGCAGGACCTCAATGTCATCTTCCAGGGCAACCCGGCGATGAACGGCTACGCCCAGATCCGCGTGCGCGATCGAGCCAGCGGCGACAGCCTGGCGGCAAACGTCGGTCAGGGGACGAGAATCGTGGGACCGTTCCGTGTCCCCGCCAGCGGCCAAGTAACCGTCACCGTTTTCCAGGACGCAGCCTTCGTCAGGTTCTGCTATGACGCCACCTGCGGCGGGATTCTCTCGCTCGTGGGTCCATATGCGTTTCGTGTGGTGCCCCTGAACCGCGCGCCGGAAACGGCGCCCGCGGCGGTCACCGTAGGCGACACGGTTCGGAGTGAGGAGCTCACGCCCATCGGGGATCTGGACGAGTTCACAACATCCGCAACGCCAGGGGACAACCTCACCGTCCACGCTCGGTTGCTGGCGAACACCGTTCCCACCGGCGGGATCATCTGGCTCGACGTGCTCGACCCGGCGACGGGTACAGTGTTGAGCACTGGATCAGGACTGTCTGGCGGCTCGCCAACCTCGCCGTTTTACGTCCTTGCGTCCGTCGTCGTGCCGGCGTCCGGTTCCGTGCTTGCCCGGTTCCGCGGATACAGTTATTGGGGTGACGAAGTCGCGACCGCGCCTTTCGAATTCTTCGTGAAGCGCGGACCGTAGCGCTCAGTCCGCGCCCACCGCCTCCACGTTTTCCTTCTTCTCTGGCTCTCGTAGTCCCAGCGAGCGCTCGATCTCTCTGGTGATGTGCATCGAGCAAAACTTCGGCCCGCACATCGCGCAGAACTCCGCGCTCTTGAAATATTCGGCCGGTAGTGCTTCATCGTGCAGCTCCCGCGCCCGCGCCGGGTCGAGCGCCAGCCGGAACTGCTCGTTCCAGTCGAACGCATAGCGCGCCCGTGACAGCGCGTCGTCCCGCTCGGTCGCGCCGGGCCGGCGCCGCGCGATGTTCGCCGCGTGTGCGGCGATCTTGTACGCGATCACGCCCTCGCGCACCTCCTCGGCGTTCGGCAGGCCGAGGTGCTCCTTGCGCGTCACGTAGCACAGCATGTCCGCGCCAAACCAGCCGATCATCGCCGCGCCGATCGCCGAGGTGATGTGGTCGTAACCCGGCGCGACGTCGGTCACGAGGGGCCCCAACGTGTAGAACGGCGCCTCGTGGCACAGCTCCTTCTCGAGCCGCACGTTCACTTCGATCTGATGCATCGGGATGTGCCCCGGCCCCTCGATCATCACCTGCACGTCTTTCTTCCACGCTCGTTCCGTCAGCTCGCCGAGCACCGTCAGCTCCGCAAGCTGAGCCTTGTCGGTCGCATCAGCGATTGAACCGGGCCGAAGCCCATCACCCAGCGAGAGCGTGACGTCGTACGTGCGCACGATGTCGAGCAGCCGGTCGTAGTGCTCGTACAGCGGATTCTGCTTGCCGTGCTGCGTCATCCAGTACGCCATCAGCGATCCGCCGCGGCTCACGATGCCAGTGACCCGGCCGAGCGCGAAGCCGACGTGCTCGCGCAGAATCCCCGCGTGCACCGTGACGT
>JBLNGI010000190.1:0-16686 GCA_050264615.1 Gemmatimonadota bacterium | reverse complement strand
ACCTCCGCCTGCTCGCGCTCGCGGATGACGGCGGCCAGCAGCAGAATCGGCGTGGAAATCGTGATCCAGAACAGCTGCAACGAGAGGACCCTGGTGGCGTCGGAGAACAGCACGAACGGGCCCAACTGGCCCGCCGTCCCCCACACCGAGAGGGCGGCAATCCCGAGCAGCGCGGTGCTCGCGCCGAGCGGTCCAAGCCGCACGGCGGCCCAGACCAGTGGCGGGAAGACCAGGATCAGGAGTGCCGGGTAGCGTGCGACCTCCGGACCACTCCCAAAGGCGACAAACCCCACCGTAAGGAGAAACAACAGGATCGCGGCGGCTTCGGAAACTCGTCGCGTGCCGACGTGTTGCAGGGGGCGCACGCCGTGCGACGCCCAGAGCACGATCACCGGGGTGACCAGCAAGGTGGCCGTCGCATTCGAGAACGCCACGCGCGGCCAGGCCACGAGAAACCGGTAGTCCGGCTCGAGGTGGAGCATGGTGCGTACGACCACCGGAGTCGCGAGGGCAAACAGCGCCGGCAGTCCGAATGCCACCGCGGTAAAAATGAGAACCTGGCGTCGGGTGGCGAAGGTCACCGGAAGTCCCGCAAAGCGCCGGAGCATGAGCGCCATCGTGATCGTCAGGGCGGCGTTGACCCCGATCTGCCACGCCACTCGCCACACTGGCGCTTCCGGAAGCACCGCGGCCACGTGGACCAACGCCGTGATCAAATACACGAGGGGCCAACGCGAGGGCTGCGTGAGCAGCAGGGCGGACAGCAGGACCCCGTTCGCGATCCAGACGACCCCAATCATCGAATTCTGGAAGCGGAAACTGAGCCCGAGGCGAACGGCCAAGTAATAGCCGACAGCCAGAGCAGTCAGCCCGGCGGCGAGCGAGACGCGTTTAGAGAGTGACAAGGAAGCCACAATCGACTATGACCGCCACGATTGCGCAAGGAATGGGCGTCGTTGTACCAAAGTTCCATGCCGACCGGATGCACCGAGGTCGAACCTTAGGCGATTGCATCGAGCCCGAGGCGTCGTGCGTCTATCTCTCGCAGTCTTCGTCGTCGCTGTGTGTGCCGGCACACTCACCGCCCAGACACGTGACTCCAGCTCCCGCGCGATCTCGTTCGGGTATTTCGCCACGCTGGGAGCGAACTGGCAGATCGAGTCGGTGGAGATCGGCTACGTGGTCCGGCGGCCGCGCGGCCTCGCCGCGATATCGCTCGCGACCCGTTGGGGCGCGTTCATCGACCAAAGCACCTATCTCGGCGGCTCGCGCGGCATGGTGTTCGCAGCCGCGCTGTCCACGCGCACGCGGATGCTCCAAATCGGGCAGCTCGGCGACGAGGAGCATTCCACTCCGATGGGCATCGATCTCACGATCGAGGCCGCGGGCTATGTGGCGGCGTCTTCTCCGTTCTGGCAGGGCTCGCGCTGGGGCGCGCTGTCGGTGCTGCCGTCGCTGCGCATCGGCCCCGGTGCGCTCACCGTCGGTCCCACGCTCTTCCTGGCTGGCCAGAACCAGAAGCCGGCGATGCGGGGAGTGCTCGCGTTGCGCGGCGAGGCATCCCTGTCGCGTCGCACCAAGGCGCGTTAGCCCCGTGCGCCGTTGCCGCGCCGGTCGCGCGCGCGGCGCCGGCGCGTGTGACCCTCCAGAAACAGCGATGCGACCGCAACGACGGTCGGCGCAGATTCTCCCCGGCGCGACAGCAGATCGATCCCGAATGGCAGACTGAACCCCGCGATCTGCACGGCCGACGTTCCGGCGGGGGCGCGCCGGCGATGCGACTCAAAGCCGAGCGTCCAGCCCTTGCCCTGCGCCACCAACGCCCAGGCGGTGTGCAACGCGTCGTACGTGGCCTCGGTCCGCGGATGCAGCCCCAGCTCCGCCAGCGCGCCGAACACGCGGTCGTAAAACTCCGGCTGATACGCGCGATCCATGAAGAGGAAGGGAACGTCCGCGAGCTGCCGCGCCTCGATGATCCGCGAACGCGCCAGCGGGTGATCCTGCTTGAGGAGCGCGCACTCCAGGCGATCCTCGAGCAGCGGCTCGGCGGCGATGCGCTCGTCCAGCGCGCCGGGAGCCGCGGGAAGCGCGTGGGCCAGTCCGAGGTCGATCGTGGCACTCAGCAGCGCCAGCCGCTGCTCCGCGCTCGGGACCTCGTTCACCACCACCTGGAGGTTGGGATACAGCTCGCCGCAGCGTGTCGTCACGCGCGCGAGCAGGGCGCTCGCCGCCGCCGTCGCGACCGTTCCGATCATGCACCGGCCTTCGACCGAGCGTTTCACGCGATCGACCTCGCGCACCAGTCGCTCCGCCGCCTCGAGCAGGGCGGGGGCATCGCCCGCCAGGGATACGCCGGCCGGTGTCAGCGAAACGCCGCGCGCCGAGCGCTCGAACAGCGTGAGACCGATGGCCTGTTCGAGCGCGCGCAACTGCCGTGAGAGCGCCGGCTGCGACATGCCGAGCCGCCGCGCCGCCCGGCTGATGCTGGGCGTCGTGGTGACGCTGAGGAGCTCGCGCAGGTGCCGCAGTTGCAGATCCGACGGGACAGAGCCCGGCGGGCGCGGGGCGCGAAACACCCGCGGGCGCGCGGGTGCGGCTCCTCCCGGCGCGCGCACGCGCGAGTCGGGGTAGCCCGCCGCCACGTCGCGCATACGCCGCACGACGGTCTGCAGCAGCGCCCGCCGGTCGTCGCGGCGCCACACCGCCGTCATTTCCACCGCGACGCTCAGCCCGTCGACTGCCAGGACCACCGTGCCTTCCGGCGGCGTACTGGCGCGCGAGTGCGTGATCAGCGTCCACCCGCGTTGCGTAGCGACCGCCACATGCACCGCGCGTACATCGCCGTCCAACGCGATGATCGGCGAGCGCAACCCGGCGGCGCGCAGCGCGGCGCTGACCCGTTCACCGGCCTGCTCGGCGGCGCTGCCGCGGGCGAACACGAACGGGAGGGCGCCGAGGTCGTCGAGAGTTACGGAGCTGCGTGCCGCCAGCGGGTGATTCGCGGGAACGATGACGCGGTCGAGCGGCTCCGCCCACAGAGGCTCGGCCACGAGGCCGGCCGGCAGGACGCTGTCGGAACCTACCGCAAGATCGGCTTTCCCCGCGGCAACCGCCTCGCACGCGGTGGGCTGCTCGAAATCCTGCACGACGAGCGTGAGCTCGGGGTAATCGCGCCGGAGTGAGTCCTGCACTTCGACCGGGAGTCCGCGCGCCACCGCTCCACGCGTCGCTGCCAGCACGACACGGCCGCGGCGTCCCGCCGCCGTCGCCTCGGCGCGGTCGATGGCCGCGCCGACATCGTGGAGCAGCTGGCGTCCACCGCCGGCAAACACGGCGCCGGCTGGCGTCAACGCGACGCCCTTCGCGTGGCGGGTCAGCAGTGAAACGCCCAGCTCCCGCTCCAGCGCATGGACGCGGCGCGACAGCGCCGGCTGCGCCAGATGCACGTGCCGGGCCGCGCGGCTCAGACTCTGCGTCTGCGCCACGGCGTCGAAGCTCCGTACGGCTTTCAGCTCCATGCCGTCCTCGCATGGGAATCGGATGCAGTCGGTATTTGCCCTTGCCGTCGTGCCTCCGCTACTTGCCCAAACGACCTATGGCACCAGAAAAGCGGTCACCCACGCCCCCCGTCAACGGGGACGCTGCATTATTGCTGCCCGGCCGCGGCGAGTTGGTGCTGGTCGTGGACGACGACCTGAAACTCTTGCAAGCGCTTGCGCGCATGCTCAAGAGTCTCGGGTTTCAGGTGGTCACGGCCTCGGACGGAGAGGACGCGCTCGCGGTCGTCGAAGGTCTCCGGACACCGATCGATGCCGTCCTGGTGGATGTCGTGATGCCGCGGCTCGGCGGACCGGAGTTCGTCGATCGGCTCGCGCATCGGGGGCTGCACCCGGCGGTCGTGTATATGAGTGGGTATGAGGACCCTTCGCGGCTGAAGCGCGTCCTGGAGACGCCCAGCATGACGCCGCTCCTCCATAAGCCATTCACGCTGCATGCGCTCGTGGTTGTGCTGCGCAATCTGCTTGATCGACGAGGGTAGCGATTGGTGAAGGAAGGGTGAGCGCTGCCGGGGAATCACTCCCGCCGTCCGGCGGTCAGCATTTCACTGCCCGCCGCAATGACCCCAGGACAGCGCTCACCCGCAATCTCCAGCCCCGCGCCTCGAGTCGCCGTTAGACCTTGGTGCTACGACCTTCTAGAGCGTGATTCTGTAGTTCAGCATCAGGAACGCTGACGTCCGGCCGATCAATCCGATTTCCGCGCGCAGTCCCCAGTGCCGGCGGTAGTCGATCGTCCCCCCGACCAGCAGGTTCCACGGATCGGCCACCTTCTTGTTGAGCGTGTAGTTCACGACGGTGGTGTCGAGCCCGCCCTGGAGGCGTTGGACGAAGTTGTCCACGAGTGCCTTCTGCGGCGCGGTGAGCGCCTGATACCAGGCCGAGCTCTGGTAATTGTTGAACAGTGAATCGAGCCCGGGCGGAACCACTTCGGAGAGCCGGATCGATCCGACCGTTTCGTTCTTCATGGTCTGCAGCATCGTCCCGACCCAGAACGTCCCCTTCATGCGCCGCGCGCGCGCACCGAGGCGAAACCCGCGACCCACGCGGGTACTGAAGACGTTCACCGGCACGGGCGCGCTCAGCAGGCTCGAGGACGCCCACTGATGGTTCCAATCCAGCACGACGAAGTTCCGGCGGAACCCGAACGCACCGGTGAGTCCGATGCCGAAGTTCTCTCCCTGAAAATCCGCGGTGGTCGAAAACTCCACAGGCTCCACGACGTGCACGGTCGTGTGTCCGGGACCGGTTCCCGCGATGCCGTACACATTGAGGAAGGGGAACACCCACAGGTCTGCCCGAACGTTCCAGTTCGTGAGTTTTGCCCTCGCCTCCTCGAATGTGATGAACGTGGCGGGCTGGGCCGGCTCATTGAACCCGAGGCCGAGGTTCGAGATAACGATGCCCTGGCTGGCGCTGAAGACGCCCACGTTAAACCCGAACGGCGCCGGCAGATCGAACCCGCGCTCGACGGCCTTGCGGCCCCAGATCGGAAAGATCTGGTGGTAGTGCGCGAGGATGCTGTCGCGCTCCGCTTGCGTGAGCGCGAGGTCCGGATTCTGCGCCGCGAGGCGCAGGGGACCGACCAGCGCGAGGATTCCCATCAGTGTACGCTTCATTTGTCCGGTGCCCCCGTATGCCGCGGGCCGCCAATCGGCAGCCCGAAGCCAATACCGATCGTGTCGTTGCGTCCCGCAGCGTCCGACAACGCGTCCCCGAACGCGTGATACCAGACCGCACGAATGCGCATGCTGCGCAGCCCCAGTCCTGGAGCGAGAAGAAACTCGGCCACGGCGCTGACTCCGGTGTCCCAATGATTCACGCGCGACCAGAGCCCGACTGTGTACGACAAGTCATTCTCCCGCGCCACCGTCCCGGTGTAGTGGTCCTCGGCACGCACGATGTAACCGATCTGCGGTCCGACTCCAAGACCGACGCGCCCGGTCTTCACTTTGAGGAGAATCGGAAGGGTGACGTACCCGAGCGTCCGCGCGACCGCAACCTTCGTCGCGCCGGCGAATGCGCTGTCGACGTCGGCCACGCCGGTGGGGACAAACGGCAGGTCGCGCGCGCCGGCGGGCGATTTGAACGTGAACTCGGGCTGGATCGAAAACCGGTCACTCAGCTTAACTTCGAGAAAGCCGCCGAGGTCCCACGACCGGAGCCGTGCCGCACCCGAAAGGCCCGCGAGCGTCGTGCCCACGACGTCGAACTTGATTCCGCCTTGTACGTTCTCCGAGGCGAACTTGTCGCCGAACAGCAGGACGAGGAGCGCTTGTGCCGACGCCGGGTGGAATGGGAGCAGGCTGAGGAGTGCTGCGAGCGCCCCCAACAGGATCGTGGCACGGGCCGTCACAGGCAGCTCGGGCTTTACGTCTTACGAACCACGCAGCGAAAACCGATGTCGCTCGCTGACGTGTCGACCGGTTTGGGGAGCCGGGCGGCGGGACGGTACCGCAGCGAATAATTCGGCGCGCACAGGTGGGAGCCGCCTTTCAATACTTTTCGCGGAATTCGCAGCGCCGGCTCACGCGGATCGTAGCTGTCCTGCTCCCGGCCACCCCGCGGGTTTTTGGGAATGCCGCATAGCGTGGGCGCGTCCGCGGGGTGCTTCGCATACCAGTCGCTGGTCCATTCCCACACGTTCCCGATCATGTCGTACAACGCGTACCCGTTTGGGGGGAATGCCGTGACCGGGGACGTCCGCTCGTATCCGTCCTGCCGCAGGTTCTGATGGGGAAATGCCCCCTGCCAGGTGTTGGCCAGGTAGCGGGCGCACGGCTGGAACACGTTGCCCCACGCGAACTCGGCGCCCTCCAGGCCGCCGCGAGAGGCGAACTCCCACTCGGCTTCCGTCGGCAGGCTTTTCCCGGCCCAGCACGCGTACACTTCGGCGTCGCGGTAGGTGATATGGACGACCGGATGATCGTCGTAGCCTTCGATCGAGCTGTTGGGACCGGAGGGATGGCGCCAGTCGGCACCCGGCCGCGCTACCCACCACTGGTTGGGGTCGCGGAGGTCTACCGCTTGTGTGGGCTGTGCGAAGACGAGCGAGCCATTCTTCGGCGCGCGCTCGGCGAGCGTGACGTACCCGGTCTCCTCCACGAAACGCCGGAAGTGCCGATTAGTAACAGGGGTGCGATCCATCCAGAATCCATCCACGGTGACGCGATGGACGGGGGACTCCTCCGGATAATGCCGGTCGGATCCCATGCGGAACGTTCCGCCCGGAATCCAAATGAGGTCGACCGCGACCTCTGCAAACGGGGATGGCGAAACGCTCTGCGGGGCGGCTCCGCGGATCATGCGTCAACTTTGACGCGTGAGGCGGCGCCCTCTATCGCACCTTAGGGCACTCCGCGCGGTTTCTTCTTCGGCGCTGGTCGTGCCGGCGTGGCCGGCAATGGCGCCGCGGCCAGCATGCGATTGATGGCCTCGAGGAGCGCGGTTTCTTCGAACGGCTTGCGCAGGAACGCCTGGCCGGTCGCTTCGACACGCTCGCGCAGCGCCGCATCATCGTGCGCCGTGATGAAGACGATCGGGAAGCGCAACCCACTATCGGTGAGGTAGGTCTCCAGGTCGAAGCCGCTCATCCCCTCGAAATGCACGTCGAGCACGAGACAGTGCAGGGTCCACGCTTGATGGGTCTCGAGGAACAGCTCGGTGGAGGCGAAGGGCACAACGAAGAATCCTGTCGCGCGCAGCAGGCGAACGAGGGACTTCAGGACCGAGGGATCGTCGTCGATGACGCCAATCACCGGCCGCAGAGGAAGCGTTGGAGGCGCCATGCCGGTCCTATGCGAAAGGCTTTGGCATCTTACGGCCCCGCCGGGCCAGCGCGATGTGACCTTAGGTCAACATCAGGGCGCTATCGGGCTCCTCCTTGGCTGCACCGCCGGAAGCGTCGCTCCCCTCGACGACGGGGCCCAGCCGGACGGCCATGCGCACCAGCTCCGCCACCGACCCGGCTTCCATCTTTTTCATGATCCGGGCCCGGTGGACCTTGATCGTCCGCTCGCAGGTCCCGAGCCGGCCGGCGATCTGCTTGTTGAGCAGGCCCGTCACGACCAGCGCGAAGACCTGTCGCTCGCGCGGCGTCAGGCGGCCGAGGCGCCCCTTCAAGGCGGTCATGACCGCGTCGACACGGCGGCACTCGACGTCGAGCGAGAGCCCGCGATCCACCGCCGACAATAACTCTTGTTCGTCGATCGGCTTGGTGAGAAAGTCCACGGCTCCGATTTTCATGGCTCGAACGCTCGACGTGACGTCGCCAAAGCCCGTCGAGAACACGATCGGAATCTTGGAGCCCGAGCTGCGGAGCGAGGTTTGGAGATCGAGCCCGCTGACGCCCGGCATCCGCACGTCCAGGATGAGGCATTGCGGGGTGTCACTCAGCGGCGAGCGCCCCAGGAATGCACGTGCCGAGTCGTAGGTCTGCACCTGGTATCCAACGGAACGCAACAGCCGGTCAAGGGACTTCCGCACGGACGGATCGTCATCCACGACGTGCACCATGCAGGTCCCCGGCGGGTGGTGTCGGTCCAGCGTCCGTACCGGGCCGGGCACAGCATGACGCGAGTCAGTTCGGACGGCGTTGCTCATTCTCATGCAGCCTCCTGTTCCGGAGCGAAAGGCAGCGCGAGGTGGAACGTCGCCCCCAGATCCGTGTTGTTGGTGGCCCAGATGCGCCCGCCGTGGGAGCCGATGATCGACCGCGCGATCGACAGACCCATGCCCAGGCCCTCGGCTTTGGTGGAGAAAAACTGATCGAACAGCCGATCGAAGCTGGCCGGCGGAACCCCGGAGCCGGCGTCCCGCACGGAAATGACGCAGCGGCCGTCATCCGAGCGACTGCGAATGATCATCCGCCGCTCGACCGCTACGGTGTCTTGCATGGCCTCGAATCCATTGACGATCAGGTTCAAAAGCACTTGCTGAATCTGCACGCGATCGCACCGGACCGGGGGTAACGGCGCCTCGAGATCCAGCACGAGCGCGACGCGCCGCAGCAGACAGTCGCCGTGCACCAGGCGCGCGACGTCTCGAATGACGTCGTTGAGGTCGATGCGCGCCATTTCCACGTCGTGATGGTTCAGCAATGCGCGCATGCCGTGAATCAGCTCCCCGGCGCGGCGGTCGTCGGCGTCGATGTCATCGATGATCGCGCGGACTTCGTCAATCGGCGGATCGGGGAAGGCCAGGAAGCGGCGCGCGGCCTGCGCGTTCGACAGAATCGCGGACAGCGGCTGATTCAGCTCGTGCGCGAGCGACAACGCGAATCCTCCCAGGGTCCGCACTCGAGCGAAGCGCGCCAGATCCGGCTGGAACGGAGGGCGGCCGGACTCGGGTCCGGGTGGGGGTGCGGTCTTTCCGTTGCCCTCCTGCGCCGCTTCCTCCGCTTCGTCGTCCTGCGACTCCTGCCGGACCATGACCCGCGCCAGCAGGGCCCCGACGAACTCGAGTCGCGCCACCAGGGGCTCGGGCCAGGCCCGGGGCCCTCTGCTCACCAAGGCCAGGCCGCCGACCACCGCGCCGTTGAGCTGCAGCGGAATCGCGAGCACGGCCTCGATCCCGTTGGAATGCAGCGCCTGACGATCGCCGGCCAGCGCGGGCGGCAACCGCTCGAGACTCTCGAAGCGCACGCGCTCACTGCGCGCGAGCGATTCGGCGACTCGCGGAAACACGGTGGCACGGATGGTCGTCTCGGGGGAGAGGAGCGGTGCGGCCGTTTTTCCGTTGCCGTTCGGCGCCGGCAACAGGCTCGCGCGATCGATCTCGAGACAGTCCGCGAGTCGCCGCAGCCAGCGCAGCACCACGGTGGGACGATCGCCGGCGCGCAGCATCGTCAGGCTGGACGACAGTTCGGACACGAGGGTTTCGAACTCGAGCCGTTGATGGAGTGCGCGCTCGGCCGCCCGGCGCCGCTGCCGCTCCCAGATCAGCCCGATGATCACCACCGCTTGCGCGAAGACGATCAACGCCTCGAGCACGGTCGTGGGCCCGTCCCCGGCGAGGAGGACTCCAACCAGTCCGTACATGAACCCATGCATAACGAGCATAAGTATCGCACTTTCAGCCACGGCCGTTAGTACCGAGCCAGTAACGTCTGTTGTCCTTTGGACCAATAGGGGAATCCCCTGCAAGTTCTTGTGAATTCGCTGACAAGAGATCCGATTGGTCGAAGGTCTAATACCAGATGTGCGGAGCGGGCTCGACATTGCGACACCCATAACAGCGAAGGTTGCGGATGCTGAAGAATTATGTCCTGTGGGGCGCGCTCTTCGGGTGCTCTTTGGGCGTTGCGGCCTGCTATCCGGGGGAGATCGACAGCGCGGCGCAAACGGACCTGGTCGTCACGTTCCACCAGGAGGGCTTTGACTTCCAGAGCAATCTGACGTTCGACATGCCAGACTCGATCGTCGATGTCTCCGTCGATTCAGGGGGGAACAGCCTTCTCAACTACTCGCACCAGGACGAGATCCTCGCGAAGATCCAGCAGAGCCTCGAGGCCATGGGCTACTCGCGCGTCGACGCGACGTCGGTTCGGCCTGATGTCGTCGTGCTCGTCTCCGCGATCGGCGTCGAAAACTACGTCTATTACTCGTATCCGTGGTGGCCGTACTGGGGCTGGTGGGGCGGATGGTACGGACCGTGGGGCTACGGGGCAAACTCGACGTACTACTATCCGTGGTACCCGGTTTACACGACGAATTTCACCAGCGGCTCGCTGTTCATCACGATGGTCGATCCCGACGTGCCCGCGCCGGACTCGGCACAGGCCAATGCGATCTGGTCCGGTGTGATCAACGGGATGCTGGAAGGTACCGACAACGAGATTCTGGCGCGCATCAACAGCAATATCTCGCAGGCGTTCCTGCAATCTCCTTACCTTGCCCATCCATGAGGACGGCCATGCGCATCTGGACTCTTGCAGCTGCCGCGCTCCTCGTGCCCGGCCTCGCGTCGGCCCAGGGAGAGCGCTCGTCGTGGTTCGGTTTGAACTGGTCGCTGGCCAACCCGACCGCGAACAGTAAGAATTTCACGAGTGACTTCAGCCTCCGCGGCGTGGGCCTCGAGTGGCGCCAGCTCCGCGGACGCAATTCGTACGGCCTGAGCCTCGGCTGGAACGCGACGAATGAAGAGACGCAAGAAACATCGTCGTTGCCCCAGGTCGATCTCACCGGCTTCCAGTTCCGTTACATCAACGCGTATTCGATCCTGCTGGCCGGCCACACCTATCTCGGCACGCCAGGCAAGGCGCGGCCGTTCCTCGGCATCAAGACCGGCACGTATTACATCAATCGCCGGGTCGACGTAGGGCTCTGGACCGTGACGGACAACAGCTGGCACTTTGGCGTGGCGCCCGAGATCGGCTTCACGGTGCCGCTGCGTCAGAGCTACGGATCCGAGGCGTTCTACACCGCGGTGCGCTATAACTACGCGCTCGCCGCGGGCGACACCCCCTACCAGAGCTGGTTCGCGATCGATATCGGCATCGCTACGCGCCGATAGCCACCCTCGCGGCGGCGCTTTTTAGCGGACTTCGGGAAGCGCCGCCGCGATCTGCAGGTCGATCACGCGGTTCAAGAATCCATCCAGCTGGAAGAAGTGGGCGGCCGTCTTCGCCGCCAGCCGCTTGGAGAACTTGTTGAACTGGTCGCGACTCAACTTCACTCGCCGGGCGTCGAGGTCGAACACGCGCAGCATGAGGTCTTTCGCCTTGGCGTTGCTGAGCGTGTCGTAGACGGTCAGATACTCGCGAATCAGCACCACGCGCTCATCAGCGAGCTTGAGCAGCTCGGCCTCGTATTCGCGGTAGAGTGGCCAGAACACGCTGGCCTCGGAATCGGGCAGCGCCAGCGCGTGCCCGATGAGCTCGGCTTTGTTCGCGCGCACGTTCGTCCGCAACATCTCGATTGCGTTGGTCATCGCCGTGTCCTGGGCCTGGGCCCGGAGTGGAGCGGCTCCCGAGGCTGCGAGTGAGGCCAGGACAGCAAATCCCGCAAGGCGTACGGTCATAGTGATCCTCCGTCAGAAGGCTTCGGTGAAGTTGAAATAGATCCCGTGCGAATTCCGTCCGAACCCGAAATCGACGCGGACGTTGGAGCGTGGTTGCAGTTCCAGGCGGTAGCCGAACCCGCCGTTGGGGAGGAATCCGCGCAGGCGCGGAATGTCGGGGCCCAACGTCCCCCCACCGGCCCAGACCACAAATCCGTGCCGTGAGAGGCGGCCGCTGCTGCGCACGAACATGTGGCGGTACTCGGCCAATCCGATGACCGTCGAACGGTCCCGGAACCGGCCCTCGACGTAGCCGCGCAGGTCGTAGCCGGTGCCGAGCATCGAGAATTCGGGCCAGGGGATGTTGTGCGCGCCGATGCGCGATTTGATTTGCCACGCGAGCGTGCGGCCGTGGCGCCCCAGCGGCTGGTATTGGCGATAGTCGAGCAGATAGGTCTCATACTGGTTGTCGCCGCCGAGCCAGCCGCCGTAGGTCGTTATGGTAAGACCCGCGTACATGCCCTTCCACGCGTTGGCCGCGACGTCGCGAGTGTCGTACTGCACGACCAGCCCCACCCCCGCGTTGCTATTGTTGGGTCCGAACTGCCGAAATGTGGAATCCTGCAACATGGTGCGGTTGATCTCGGTGGCCTCGGTAGTGTTCAGGTCCAACACGCCGCCGACCAACAGACCTCCCTTCACGCGCCAGACCAGGCGCGGGCTGAATTTGAACCAGCGGCGATGGTAGGCAGTCGTCGAGTCGCCTTCCGACGGCGCCAACCCGGCGTCGAAGCCCGCGCCCCAGTAGTTGTCGTCCATGTCCTTGAATGCGAGATCCGCATTCAGGCGGAAGCGGTCTTCATTCCAGAACGACGACAGCACCGTGGAGACGTTGATCGCCCCAATCGACGAGATCGAGACCGTCGAAGACAGCGTGGATCGCTGCACCCGCAGCGGGTTGGGCCCGACCTTCCAGGAGATCAGCACGCCGCCCGCGATGAGGAACTGCATCTCCGGGTTGTAGGCCGGCGCCAGCAGGGGAGTGATCTTGAACTTCCCGCTGTCGGGAGGTTGTGGCAGCGGCCCGCTGTCCGAGCGCACAGGGGGGGGATTCTGCATCAGGGTCAAGGACGTCGCGAGGAGGCAGAGAGCCAACACGCTGCACCCTCGCGGCGCGGGGCGGCGTTGACTATCGCACCTAGGGGAAATTACGCCGCTTCGTGTCTCGCGCGCAGCACCAGGTGGAACGTGGCGCCGCGATCGGGATTGTTCACACCCCACAACGCGCCGCCGTGTGCCGTGACAATCGTCCGGCAAATCGACAGACCCAATCCCAGCCCGTGCCGTTTCGACGTGTAGAACGGCTCGAACACCTGTTCCTCTTTGCCGACGGGGAGGCCTGGGCCCTGATCCATCACCGAGACCTTCACCTCCTTCCCGAGGGTCTCGCCGGTGATGATCGTGACGATCCGCTCTTCACGCGGCTGCTCGCCCATCGCATCGCATGCGTTGACCAGCAGGTTCATCAACACCTGCTGCACTTGCACGCGGTCGGCGGGCACGCGCGGCAGCTCGGGCGCCAGCTTGGTCTGGACGAGCACCTCGCGGCGGATCAGCTCGCTGTGGATCAGCTCGACGACCTCTCGCACCAGGGCGTTGATGTCGAGGGGCTGCAGCTGCAGCTCACCGCGTCGGAGCAGCGCCTGGAGGCGGCGGATCACCTCGCCGGCACGCCGGTCGTCGGCAACGATGTCCTCGAGGATGCTGGTCACTTCCGCTATCTCGGGCGGCTTGCGCCCCATGAGCCGCTGGCCGGCGCGCGCGTTGGCCATGATGGCGGCGAGCGGCTGGTTGAGCTCGTGCGCGAACGCCGCCGACAGCTCACCCAGCAGCGCGACGCGGCTCAGGTGCGCCAGCTCGGCGCGCTGCGTTAAGACCTCGACCTCCGCGCGGTGCCGGTCGGTCACGTCCCGCATCACGATGAGGAAACAGTTTTCGTCCGCCATCGTCACCGCCTGCGCCGTGACCAGCGCCGAGCGCGGCGTGCGGTGCCGGGTGCGCAGCTGGAGCTCGACCTCCTTGAGCTGACCTTGGGTGGCGAGGTGCGCCGAGAAGCGCTCGCCATCCGCGGGGTGCCGAAACAGGTCCAACTGCTTGAGCGTGCGGCCGATCGCGGCGGTGCGCGGGCACGAGAACATCGCGACCCACCGCTCGTTCACGTCCACGATCTGTCCGTCACTCTGGCGGATGATGGTCAGCGCGTCCGGGCTCGACCGGAATGCGACGGCAAAGCGCTCTTCCGAGCGTCGCAACGCCTCCTCCCGGCGCTGTCGCTCCGCCATGAGCGCGCCTAGTGCCAACACGGGGATGTAGGTAACGATGAGGAACAGCTGCAACAGCAGGGCGTTCTCGTGTGCCGAGCTCGCGTCGAACGGACGGTGACCTTGGATCGCGGCCCAGACCGCGAATAAGGACATGACGAGCAGGCTGGCGCTCGAGCCCCCGGGCCCGAAGCGGACCGCTGCCCACAAGAGAAACGGCAGGGGCGCGTACAGCAACGCCACGGCCGGCTGGGGCATCCCCGCGACGCCGGTGAACGTGATGATACACACCGCGAGCAGCCCGGCGATGAGGAGCGTGCCTTCGACGTAGCGTCGCCGCCGGATCTTCCGGAACATGTCCAGACGCGCGGTTGAGGCGTGCACGATGACCGGGACGAGCGCCAGTGTCGCGAGCACGTTGGAGAGAAACCGCGCCCGCCACACGTCCCAATAGCCCTCGGTTCCGAAGCGGTTCCAGGCCACGAAGGCGGCGTCGAGGAACGAGCTGAGGAACGCCGAGAGAAAGACGCCGGCGATGAGGAAGGTTGCGGCGCGCCGAAGACTGTCCAACCGCGGTATCGGGTCCACCAGCCGCATCAGTCCCGCACCGATGAGTGCTTCGCTGCTGTTACTGACGAACCAGGACAGCACCATCGGCGCCGGAATGCCGCTGGCCAGCTCGACGAGGAGATGCGCCGGCAGCGCACTCAGCAGGACAAACGGCCAGATGCGTGGAGGGGTCAGCAACAGCGCGGCGAGGAGAATCGCGTTCGGCGGCCACAACGTGGACACGGGCTGCGTCTTCATCGTCAGCGCGAGTCCGGTCCGGGCGCCGACGTAGTAGGCGACACCGACGATCAGCATGACGCGCAGCACGCGCGCCCGGGTCCACCCGGGCTCGAAAAACGCAACCTGCATCGGCGTACAGTGTGGAGCCGCCCAGCCGAGTTAGCCAGCCCCGATTCCTGTCCTCATAGACCTTTCGGGCAATGGCCGCGCTATCCCGCGCAAAGCCTCATCAATCATGACCCGAAGGGGCAACTTGCTGCCCATTCCACGCGGCCGTTCATTCGATCGTCAGGCATCCGCACTCTTTCACAAGGACGGAGTCGTGCTCAGATCCTTTTCGCGAATGGCCGTGACACTCGGCATCGCAGTTTGCCTCGCGGTCGGTTGGGCGGATGCCGTGGCGGCACAGGAACAGCGATTCCAGTTGTATGCGATCGGGGGCGGCTACTTCGCCACCGATCTCTACGTGGGCACGAACGTCAACAACAAGGTCGAGCTGTCGGACTCATGGACCTACGGCGGGCGCTTCGTCTACTTCCCCAACCATCGCTTCGGCGTCGAGCTCAGTTACGCGCGCGCCGTTTCGAACATCAAGACCAGCGTAGACACCATTCCCTTTGGCACGCCCCAGGACCGGGGCGACGTCGGTGTGGATCAAATCGACATCAGCGGCATCTACGCGGGCTATCAGGGCCCGGCGAGCGGATACCTGAGCATCGGACTCGGCTCGTCGATCCTGTCGCCGCATATTCCCGGCGTCAACACGTCGTCGTCGGGCCGGTTCGCGTGGAATATCGGCATCGGTGGCATGTTTCAGTTCGGCGAGTCCATGGTCGCGCGCATCGACGGGCGCTATCGCGGCATGAACACGAACCGCTCGACCGGAAGCTCGTCCTGGTGCGATGGGTTTGGCTACTGCTACGGCTACGCGTCCTGGGTCTACTGGAGCGGCGAGGTAACCGCGGGGCTGGGCTTCCGCTTTTAACGGCAAAGCGCGAAGGCTTCCGCGCGTTACCTCGCCATTATATTGGTCGGGTGACCGAAGCCGGCCGCAGACAGACGGTCGTCGTGGATGTCGGCGGGGTGCTCGTGGGCAGCGCCCAGCCGATTGTCGTGCAATCGATGACCAATACCGATACCGCAGACCCCCGTGCCACCGCCGCGCAGGTGCGCGCGCTGCACGCGGCCGGCAGCGAGCTGGTACGTGTCACGGTGAATACCGATGACGCCGCGCGTGCCGTTCCCGCCATCGTGGCCGAGGTCGACGTCCCCGTCATCGGCGACTTCCACTACAACGGTCACCTGCTGCTGACCAAGTACCCCGAGTGCGCGCGCGCGCTCGCGAAGTACCGCATCAATCCCGGCAACGTGGGGACCAAGCGCCGCGACGACAACTTTCGAACCATCGTGCAGGTCGCCATCACCGAAGGAAAACCGGTTCGTATCGGCGTGAACTGGGGCAGTCTCGATCAGCAGCTGCTGACCGAGATGATGGATGCGAATGCACGCCAGGACGAGCCGCGTGACGCGCGTGACGTCACCATGGACGCCATGGTGGAGAGCGCGATGCGCTCGGCCGAGCTGGCCGAAGCATGCGGGCTGCCGCACGCGCGCATCATCCTTTCGGCCAAGGTCTCGGGAGTCCAGGATCTGGTGGCGGTGTACCGGCGGCTCGCCCAGCGCTCCAATTACCCGCTCCATCTTGGACTCACCGAAGCGGGGATGGGCACCAAAGGGGTTGTGGCGAGCACGGCGGGTCTCTCGATCCTCTTGCAGGAAGGCATCGGCGACACGATTCGCGTGTCGTTGACCCCACGTCCTGGCGGCGATCGGACCGAGGAAGTGCAGGTCGCCCAGCAGGTGTTGCAGTCGCTGGGTCTGCGCAGCTTCACTCCTCAGGTCACGGCGTGCCCGGGGTGCGGTCGGACCACATCGACCTTCTTTCAGGAAATGGCCGAAGAGATCCAGGCCTACCTGCGCGAGCGCCGCGGCGCGTGGCAGGCGCGCTACCCCGGTTCCGA
>JBLNGI010000189.1:0-4706 GCA_050264615.1 Gemmatimonadota bacterium | reverse complement strand
GAGCCCGGCCGCGCTCCCGCCGCCCCCGATGACAGGACCCGGCCGCCTCGCGCTTCGGCCATTCGTGAATAATCCGGCCTAGAACCCGGTGGTCGCGAACCAGGCGCCAGCCGGGCTCGTCACGAAGACGATCGGCGCGATGCAGGGCTCGGGCAACTCCACGTCCGCCCGGATGTCGGCATCGCCGGCCGTCGTCGCTGCGAACACGTCCGTCGAGACATTCACGATCACCGCGGCGCCCGTGGTGTCGAGGGTGTGGCAACTCACGAGTCCGCGAAAGCCGGGAACCGTATTGCGCCCGACATTCGGGCCCTCGGCGAACACCAGACCGCGGACCGCGATCGTGAGTTCCCCGTCGGCCCTCAACCGGCCGCGGCCGACGTCGATCGTCCACGCGAGACCGCCCCCATTGACACCGTTGATCGGGTTGACGGCCCCCTTGAAGGGCCCGCTGACCCCGACCATCGTGTCGAAGTCCAGGATCTTCTCCCGGTCAGCGGCAACGGTGGGAACGGCCGTGGCGAGCAGCAGGACCAGGCACAGCACCGACCCTCTGATCTTCATGCGGTGTCCTCCGTAATCGCGGCTAGGGGTTCACGGCGCGCAGTGGCTACTACGAGCCTAGAAACTGGTGATGCCCGCCAGGAGTTCCCGCGGTCTAGCCCACCGAGCTCGCGATGGCAGCCGCATGCCGTCCGGAGCGGCCCTCGCCTGGTCGTGGGCATCGACCGATGCTGCGCGCTATACTGCGCCCGTCGCCGAGACCGCCACGAAAGGGACACGCACATGCCAACCTTCGACCATCGCGGCGCTTCGATTCACTACGAGGAGTTCGGTCGGGGCTTCCCGATCCTCACGTTCGCCCCGGCCGGGCTGCAGTCCACGATCGCGGTCTGGAGTCAGCCATCGGCGCCCGTGAACCCGATCACCGAGTTCGCCCCGAGCTTTCGCGTCATCGCGATGGATCAGCGGAACGCCGGTGGACAGTCCAGCGCTCCGATCACCGCCGGGGACGGCTGGCACACGTACACGGCAGACCACATCGCGCTCCTCGACCATCTGCGCATCGAGCGGTGCCACCTGTACGGGCAGTGCATCGGGGGCTCGTTCATCATGAGCCTCGTGAAAGCTCAGCCGGCGCGCGTCGCGGCCGCCGTGCTCGCGCAGCCGATCGGACGCGTGGGCGCCATGCCGCCCGGCCGCACCGCGAGATTCAACGCGTGGGCCGAATCGCTCCGCGATCACCCGGAGGTCACGGAGGAGGTGCTGAACGCGTTCTACCAGAACCTCTACGGGCCGGGCTTCGTCTACAGCGTGGACCGCGCATCCGCTGCGAGCTGCGTGACGCCCTGTCTCGTGCTCGCCGGCAACGACGAGGCGCATCCGTTCGCGATCGCCGAGGAGCTCGCCCGGCTCCTGCCCAATGCGGAATTCATTCCGGAGTGGAAGACGGGCGCGGCGCTCGAGTCGGCAAAGGCCCGCATCAAGGAGTTCCTGTCGAAGCACACACCGGTGCAGCACTAGCCCAGGGAAGCATCGCGGCGCGGCGCCGACGCGGTGCATTGACCCCGGATCGATCGAGCCGACGGAGGGAGCGATGGCGGCCAGGCGCATCGTGCTGAGAGATCCCCGGCGATTCAAGGACCCCGCCAATCTCACCTGGGAGCGCTACGTGGCGCTCCAGGCGCGCGAGCGTGAGCGGTACCTGGCCGAGCGCGCCGCGATTCCCGCCGACGCGCTCGCCTTCAAGAGGGTGAGCCGCGAATATCTCGGCCGCGCCATCGAGCAGTTCGCGAACAACTACTTCGCCGAAGAGGCGGCGACCCGCTACATCGCGACGGCGGCCGCGAATGCGCCGTTCGAGGACCTGAAGAAGTGCTGCCTCTTTCAGCTGGCGGACGAGCAGCGGCATCTCGAGATGGACCGCGACGTGTTCGAGGCCGCCGGCATGCCCGAGTCCGACTGGCTTCCGGCGTGGGAGCAGCCGGGCACCACGTGCCGCTTCTTCCGGCACGTGCTCGCGCTCGAGGACACGATCGAGATCCTGGTGAAGGCGAACTTCGTCGCGGAGGGCGCCGCCGGGCCCGCGACCTTCACCGTGCTGGCCGACGGAGCCGAGGCGCGGGGCGATCTGCTGTCCGCCGTCAACCACCGCGCCCGCGTGCGGGACGAGACGCGCCACATCAGCTACGCGCGGGCGCTGGTCCATGCCCTCGTCGAGGAGGATGCGTCGAACCTCGACGTCATCCAGGCGTGGCAGGACGAGAGCCTGCAACTGTTCTCGGAGGTCGCCAAGGGCGGCCAGCGGCGGTCGTGGTGGGAGGGTTTCCTGGGCTCCTACTACAGGATCGCGTTGCCGCTGGGACTCAAGCCGACGCCGCTGTCGTTCTGATCGCTCGCGCCCGTCCCGCTCGGCCGAGGATCCGCCTCGGGCCAGCGCCGGGCACCGTCACCCGGCCACGAGCAACTCGTCGCCGGGTCCACCCTCACCACAGGAGACTGCCATGGCCGCCACGCTCGAGAAGTACTGCGCTCCCGGCGTGTACGACACGCCGAGCTACAGCCAAGCCATCAGGGTCAACGGTGCCCAGACGATCCTGTTCCTGGCCGGGCAGGTGCCCTACGCGCCCGACGGCACGGTGAATCACGTCGGCGACTTCATGGGGCAGGCGCGGCAGGTGTTCGGCGCCGTGAAGGCGCTGGTCGAGCACGCTGGTGGCACCCTCGCCAACGTGGTGAAGATCACGACCTACGTGACCGACATCCGCCGGCGCATGGACTTCCGGGTGGTGCGCGACGAGTTCTTCGGCCAGCGCGGCCCGGCGTCGACGTTCGTCGAGGTCGGCTCGCTGTCCCATCCCGACTACCTGATCGAGGTGGAGGCGATCGCGGTGCTGTAACACCTCCGAGCGGCCGCCTCGCGCGTCGCCGCACAAGGTCTCTGCCCAGTAAGGACACCTGCGACCTTCGTACGTCTTGACGCGCGTGATGGAGCGCCCTTAAGGTGACGCAGCGTCCCCCATCACGGCCAGTTCGTGTCCTGGGGCGAGAAACGGGCGCGGCGCTGCAGGGTCATCGCTCACCCACCATGCCCGCGGTCAGGGATCCTGCCGCGGCGTTGTCCCGGAGGACGGATGACACACCACCGGATGCGCGCGACAGGTCTGCTCACGGGTCTCGCCCTCGTTGCGATGTCCTCATGGGCGCACGCGGGCTCGGCACACGTCGTGCCAACCGATTATCCCACGATCCAGGCGGCGATCGACGCCGCGGCGCCCGGCGATACGGTCAGCGTGCTGCCCGGCACCTACACGGAACAGCTGCGGATCAGCAAGGATCTCGATCTGATCGGGTCAGGCTCGGCGTCGATCGGGAGGAGCACGCCATGAAGCAGCGTGTGCGGCGGCATCGTACAGTCTGGATGGTTTTGACTCTGGTGCTTGGTCTTGGCATATTCAGCGTGCGGCCGGCCGTCCACGCGGCTACGACAAGAGTCGTGGACACAGACGGGAAGGCGACAGCAGCTGACTGCGGGGCGGCGTCCGCTGCGTTCGGCGACATTCAGAGCGCGGTCGACGCAGCGGAACCTGGGGACACCATCCTTGTCTGCCCGGGCTCCTACAATGAGCAAGTGAGTGTCGTCGGGATCGACCACCTGACAATCAGGGGGTCCGGGATTGGGCAGACGATCCTCCGGCCAACCGATGTCGAAGAGAACAGCACGGGCGTGCTCAATCCCTTCCCCGTGGCCGCGATTATCGTGGTCACCGATGCAACGGGAGTCAGCGTGCAAGACCTCACCGTCGACGGCAATCTGGCCGACGAGGGCGCGGGTAATCCACCGTGTCTCACAGCCGGATACTTTGCGGGCGTGTATTATCGAAACAGCTCAGGGACATTGAAGAACACGCGGGTCACCAATATCGGCAGTGGCAGTCGCTGCACGGCTGGGCTGAACGTCGCCAGTGGGTTCGACAGCCTTGCTGATGTCGTCGTACAGGGCAATACGTTCGACCACTACGGTAACCTTGGTTTGAACTGCGGCGGACCCAATTCGACGTGTACGGTGAGGGACAACACGTTTACCGGATTGGGACCGGTGAGCGACCAGATTCAGGCTGGCGTGATCTTTCGGCTCGGTGCCGGAGGAGAGATATCGGGTAACACCATCACGGATCATTTTTATGTTCCCGCGGTGGGCATTTTCGAGTTCTCGGTTGGCGTCGCGCTGTTCAATGCCGAACCCGATCTGAACCCGCACCTGAAGCAGAGGAATGTGTTCGCCGGAAATCAACTCGATGTGCAGCGTCAGGGAACCGCAGCGGCGTTCGAGTAGCTCATCGGGGCGTGGCCGCGGCTGTTAGCGGTCACGCCCGTCCCGGCGGAACATCTCGAGTCTCAGGAGGGCTGCTTCGGCCGGGCGCGGTACTCCTCGGGGACGTTGTCCGCCTGGTCCGTCAGGTGAATGACCCCCTGGTCGTCGGTCCAGCGGTAGAGCTTCGCACGGCGGCCGGACGACGGCGGCGACTCCGGGGCGGCGCTGGGCGGCGGCGCCGGCGGCGGATTCGGGATCCACACCCAGGTATAGGGCACCGTCATCCCGTCACCTCTCAGCTCGTAACGTCCGCTCGAAAACTCCACCACCGTCGGCGCCGGGGGCGCTAGGGGCGGAGCGGGCACGAGCGAGACCGTTCTGGCGACGACCG
>JBLNGI010000188.1:0-3653 GCA_050264615.1 Gemmatimonadota bacterium | reverse complement strand
GTGCGCTGCACCAAGGCAGCGTGCCAGCCGTCGCCGTCGCGAATGACGAGAAACGACTGCACCCCGAATCTGCGGAAACGGGCTCGTTTGACGCTTCAATGACGCCAATGGGAGCCAGGATTACCGAAGGCACAACCAAGGCCGGCAAGCGCGAATGGATCGGATTGGCGGTCATCGCGCTGCCGTGCTTGCTCTACTCGATGGACCTCACGGTCCTGCACCTCGCCGTGCCGCGCCTCACCGCGGACCTCGCGCCGAGCAGCGTGCAACTGCTGTGGATCATCGACATCTACGGCTTCCTGCTGGCGGGCTCGCTCATCACGATGGGCACGCTAGGGGATCGCATCGGTCGGCGGCGTCTGCTCCTGATTGGCGCCGTGTTTTTCGGGGCGGCGTCCGTCCTCGCCGCTTTCTCGCGCAGCGCCGAGATGCTGATTTTCTCGCGCGCGCTGCTCGGCCTCGCCGGGGCGACGATCGCGCCGTCGACCCTGTCATTGATTCGCAACATGTTCCTCGACCCGCGCCAGCGCACCACGGCGATCAGTATCTGGATCATCTCCTTCTCGATCGGCGGCGCGATCGGGCCGCTGCTGGGGGGCGTGGTTCTGGAATATTTCTGGTGGGGCGGGGTGTTCTTGATCAGCGTGCCCGTCATGATCCTGCTCCTGGCGGTGGGGCCGTTCCTCCTGCCGGAATATCGTGACCCCAATGCCGGCAAACCGGACGTGCTCAGCGCCGCGCTCGCGAGCGCGGCCGTCCTGTTGATCATTTATGGGCTGAAGCTCATCGCGCAGGACGGCGTGAGTGTCGCGGCCGTCGTAAGCGTCCTGGTCGGTCTCACGTTTGGAATCGCGTTCGTGCGTCGCCAAGAGCGGCTCGCCGATCCGCTCATCGATCTCCGGCTCTTCACGATTCCCACGTTTCGCGCCTCGCTCGTACTGTACGGTGGGGCGATCCTGCTGCTGTTCGGCGGCTTTATCTTCCTGCCGCAATACGTCCAGCTCGTGCTCGGCCTTTCGCCGCTGCAGGGTGGGCTGTGGACGCTGCCGTGGGCGCTGGGATTCGTCGTGGGCTCGCTTCTCACCCCGGCGCTCGGGCGCCGGATTCGTCCCGCCATCCTCATGTCATGGGGGCTCACGGTGTCCGCCGTCGGCTATTTCCTGCTCGCCGCGGTGGGTGCGGGCAATGGCGGACTCGTCCTGTTTGCGGTCGCGACGTTCGTCCTGACGTTCTTTGGTTCGCCGTTGTTCACGCTGACCAACGACGTCATCATCGGCTCCGCCCCGCCCGAGCGTGCAGGCGCCGCGTCCGGGATCTCGGAGACGTGCTCCGAGCTCGGCGGCGCGCTGGGCATCGCCTTCTTCGGCAGCATCGGCGTCGCGATCTATCGGGGGATGCTCGGGGCCGAGTTACCCGCGGGGCTGCCGCCGGACGTCACGCACGCTGCGCTGGCGACGCTCGGCGGCGCGGTCGTTGCAGCGCAGCACCTCCCCGGCGACACCGGCGCGGCGCTGCTCGGGGCTGCCCGTAACGCGTTCCTGAGCGGCCTCGTGCTGTGTCAGCTGATCAGCGGAACGGGAGCGCTGGCGCTCGCGGTGTTCGCGCGAGCGACGTTCCGCCGCGTCGGCGCCGCTGCGCACTAGGACTCCGGGCCTCGGGCGGGGCTCAGAGCCAGCCAGCGTCGCGGGCGATGTGAATCGCGTCGAGGCGGTTGCGGGCGGAGAGTTTGGCGATCGCATTGGAGAGATAGTTCCGGACCGTGGCCGGTGAAAGATTGAGCCGTTTGCCGATGTCCGCCGTTGCCAATCCACCGTCCGCTGCGCGGAGCACGTCCAGCTCCCGATCCGTCAGGGGACACGTTCCGGTCTCCACGGCCGCGGCCACGAGCTCCGGATCGAGGACGCGCTGACCGGCCGCGACCGATCGCACCGCATTCGCCAGCCGCTCTGCCGGGGCATCCTTCAGCAAGAAGCCACGCACGTGCGATTTGAGCGCCCGCAGCAGGTGCCCCGGCTGGCTCAAGCCGGTCAAGATGAGCGTGCGGCACGTGGGTAGCCGTTCATGCAGCGCGGCGGCGGCGGTGAGCCCGTCGGTGCCTGGCAGGTCGATGTCGATCAGCGCGACGTCAGGGCGCGTCCGCAGCGCGGTCTCGACGATCGTGTCCCCGCGATCGAGATCAGCCACGACTTTGATGTCGCGCTCGAGGGACAGCAGGGCGACCAGCGCCCCGCGGATCATGTGCATGTCCTCGGCGACAAGAACGCGAATCACGTTGCCCTCGCTCCCGCGCCCGCTGGCGCTTCGATCCGCAACCGAAAGCCGCCGTCTACCAGGGGTTCGCTGTGAACCGTGCCGGACACGGCGGCTGCTCGAGTCGCCAGGCCGGACAGGCCGTGTCCACCCTCATTCGTCAGCATGGCACCATCGTTCTCGATCAGCAGACGGATCACACCGTCCGTGCGGCTGAGGCTGATCGTGCACGCCGTCGCCTGGCTGTGGCGCAGGACATTGGTTATGCCCTCGCGCAGCCCCCAGGCGAACAGCTCGTCCAATGCGGCGCCCAGATCGCCGCTCGCGACGCTGACGCGCGGCTCGATGCCGGCCGCGGTCAAGAGGTCGGTGGCCCGTTCCAGCTCGGCCGGCCACGAGATCGGAGGCGCCGTATGCGGAATGCGCAGCAAATCATGCATCGCCGTTCGGGCGACTGCGACGAGACTCTGCATCTCCTCGCGCGCGCGACCCACTTCTCGATGCTCGAGCAGACGCAGCGCCAGGTCTCCCTTGAGCGAGACGGCTGAGAGACTGTGGCCCATCAGATCGTGCAGGTCGCGCGAAATCCGCAGGCGCTCGCGCCCGATCGCCACCTCGGCCAGCCCGGCCCGAGCCGCCCGCACCTCTTTGGTCAGGCGCACCAGCCGCACCGCCCCGTACAGCGATGCGCCACCCAGAGACATCACCGTAATCGCATACACGACGTAGGCGGTGATCGCCGCGGTATCCATGTCCATTAAAGAGCTGGCCGCGACAATCCGAGCGATCCCTACTGCCGTGCTGCCGCCAGCCACAAGCGCGGCCCGCCGCGCCGGCAACAGCATTGCGCACGAGGCGATCACGTACCAATGCATCGTGAACCAGCGAAGCAGCAGCCCGGCGACAGGGAACTGCGCCAGCACCACAAGCGCGAGGAGCGTCCATCGCCAGTACGCGGCGCGGCGGCCGTCCGCGGTCGCCAAGCTGTGGCGGAGCTGGAGCGCTGCTGCGAGGAGAACCATCGGCACACCCATCCAGCCCTTCCCGGGCTCGTAGAATCCGAGCCCGTTGCCGATCTGGAGAATGCTGAACGCGAAGAAAGGCACATGCAGGGCAATCAGCACCCGACGCGGCTGCGACCACCAGACGTCAGACATCGGTCGGCAACCCCTGTACGTCGATACGCAGAGTTCCGGCTGGCCCACGGCTGACAGTGACGTGGTAGTTCGGCGCCGCTTGCTCGAGCGCGCGCCTGAGGGCCGCTTGCAACACGGCTCGTGAGCTAGCCTCCATCTCGGTGAGCGATGCGTCGGCAGCGACGTCCACCCGGACCGTGGCACCGGTAGCCCGAAGCAACGCCGCCGCCGCACCGAGTTCGGCGCGCACCGACGAGATGCGATAGC
>JBLNGI010000187.1:0-5289 GCA_050264615.1 Gemmatimonadota bacterium | reverse complement strand
GTGACCCGGGTGGGGGTTGTGCGCGGGTTTTTTGTGGTGTGGGTGGTGCCTGTTATTATGGTTTGGGGGGTGTGTTTTTGGGCGTTGGGGGGCGTTGGGGGGGGGGAGGAGGCGGTAGGAGCGCGGGATCCATCCGCGACGTTACCGCCCCCTCCCGCCTCCTCCCGCCCCCTACCGGCGGCAGTCATCGCTATCGCCCTCTTCTACCTCATCCGCATGCCCGAAACCTTGATCATCCTCTACACCCAGGATCTCGGCATCGCGGTCGCCCTCGTCCCGTTGCTCTGGGCAGCGCTCCATGTCGTGAAGGCGTCGATGAGCTTCGTCGGCGGTGGACTGTCGGACCGCATCGGCCCTTCGCGCGCGATGTGGCTCGGGTGGCTGAGCTATGTCGCGCTCTCGGCCGGAATGGCGTTTGCGAAAGGACCGGCGGCGGGTTGGGTGCTGTTTCTCGCATTCGGGATCGTCGCGGGACTGACCGAGAGTCCCGAGCGTGCGTTGGTCTCCGCGGCGAGCAAGGGACATCAAGGCAGCGGTTTTGGGATGTATCACGCGTTGACGGGGGTAGCCGCGCTGGTGGGCGGGCTCCTGCTCGGGGTCATCTTTCAAACTCGAACTGGTGGCACGGCCTTCTTTGTAAGTGCCGCTGCTGCTTCGGGTTTGGTGATCCTGTGGCCTTTCTGGCCGCGCGCGCATAGCGTTCCCACCCGATGAGCGCCCCACCGCCGACGACTCCTGCACACCCCGACCCCAAGACGCACCGCCCTCAGGGTCGCTACCTCGCCCGGCTCTCGTTGCTGGCGTTAGGGGTGGTGTACGGCGACATCGGGACGAGTCCGCTGTACGCGCTGCGGGAGGCGTTCCACGGCCAGCACGCGATCCCCGTAACGACCGGCAACGTCCTCGGGGTGCTCTCGCTCATCTTCTGGTCGCTGATCCTGATCGTCACGGTGAAGTACCACGTCGTGATCATCCGGGCCGACAATAAGGGCGAAGGCGGCGTGCTTGCGTTGATGGCCCTGGTCAACGGCAACCGGGTTGCGCGCAGCCTGTCGCCGCGCCGTTTGATGATCGTGCTCGGAATTTTCGGTGCGGCGTTGCTGTATGCGGACGGCGCCCTCACCCCGGCGATTTCGGTGCTCTCCGCGGTTGAGGGGCTCGAGGTGGCGGCGCCGGGGCTGCAGCGCTGGGTGGTCTGGATAACCCTCGCGATTCTCGTCGGCCTATTCATGTTCCAGCGCCGCGGCACGGCGGGGGTGGGTGCCGTGTTCGGGCCGGTCATGCTGCTGTGGTTTTTCGCCATCGCCGCGCTCGGGCTGAGCGGCATCGTGCGCAACCCGGCCGTGTTGGGCGCGGTGTTGCCGACGCACGCCGTCAGCTTCCTCGCCGAGGATCCGGGGCGCGGCCTGCTGGTACTGGGCGCGGTTTTCCTGGTCGTCACCGGCGGTGAGGCGCTGTACGCGGACCTTGGTCACTTCGGCCACACCGCCATCCAGCTCGCGTGGTTCACGATTCCGCTGCCCGCGTTGATGCTCAACTATTTCGGCCAGGGCGCGTTGCTCCTTACCAATCCCGAGGCTGCGTCCAATCCGTTCTATCTTCTCGCACCGGCGCAGCTGCTGATCCCGCTCATTCCGCTCGCCACGGCCGCCGCGATTATCGCGTCGCAGGCCGTGATTTCCGGCGCATTTTCGCTCACGCGACAAGCGGTGCAGCTCGGCTACATCCCGCGCATGGAGATCGAGCACACCTCGTCGCGCGAGATCGGCCAGATCTACGTCCCCGAGGTCAACAAGATGCTGGCGGTGCTGACGATCGCACTCGTCTTGTATTTCCAGACATCGAGCAATCTGGCGGGGGCCTATGGAGTGGCGCTCTCGACGCTCATGGCACTCACGACCGTGATGTTCTACGTGATGAGCCGGGAAGTGTGGAAGTGGAGCTTCGTCAAAGCGGCGAGCGTGTCAGGCCTGTTCCTGATCGTCGATCTCACGTTCCTCGCCGCCAACGCGCTCAAGATCTGGCACGGGGGGTGGGTGCCGCTCGCGATCGCGATCGTGCTCTACTTCGTGATGATCACCTGGAAGCGGGGGCGGGAGATTCTCGCCAAGCGCATGATGGAGAAGACGGTCCCGCTCAAGCTGCTGCTCGCCGATCTCGCCGCTGAGCCGCCGATTCGCGTGCCCGGGACAGCGGTGTTCATGTACGGGACGTCGGACGGAACGCCGCCCGCATTGGTGCACAATCTCACGCACAACAAAGTGCTGCACGAGAAGATCGTCTTCTTGAACGTGATCACGGAGGACGTGCCGCACGTGGGGCCCGAGCAGCGCGTGACCATCAAGCGCAGCGGGAAGGGCTTCCACAGCGTCGTGGCGCGCTACGGGTTCATGCAGGATCCCGACATCAATGAGATCGTCGCTGCGTGCAAGACGCACGGACTTTTGATTCCAGTGGAAGGCACGACGTTCTTCCTGGGTCGGGAAACCTTGATCGCCTCGGATCGGCCAGGGATGGCGATGTGGCGCGAGCGGCTGTTTTCTTTCATGTCGCGCAATGCGCTGCGCGCGACGGCGTTCTTCAAGATTCCGCCCAATCAGGTGTTCGAAGTGGGGGCCCAGGTCGAGCTCTAGGAGGGTCTATGCGTCGGGTGCTGTTGCTGTTACTCGGATTGCCCACCCTCGCGATCGCTCAGCAGGATACCAGTCAACGCGTGATTCAGCTTCCCGGGAGCCTTCCCGGACTGCCGTTCTCGTCCGCGGTGAGAGTCGGGAATGTCCTCTACCTATCAGGTGCGATTGGCGTGCTCCCCAGCACGCGCCAACTCGTAGATACCGGCGTCACCAAGCAGACACAGCAGACGCTCGAGAACATCGAAGCAGTGCTTGTCTACGCCGGCAGCTCGATGGAGCGGGTGTTCAAATGCACCGTGTTCCTCGCGAACATTCGAGATTATGACGAAATGAATCGCGTCTACGCCACGTTCTTCCCGAAAGACCCGCCGGCGCGCTCGACTGTGGCAGGAAGTGGGCTGGCGTTGGGCGCGAAGGTCGAGATCGAGTGTTTGGCGACGGTTGGCTAGAGCTTCAGAAGCGCGATCAAGGTCCCTAGGGTTCCGACCCAAAACAGGAACATCCAGCGGATCACCTTCGTCTCGAGGCGGGCGAGGTCCGCGCGGACTTCGGCAAGGCCCTGCGCCAACGTAGACTCGAAGCGCGCCCAGTTCAGCTCATTGGTTTCACGCAGCTCGGACCGATACGTGGCATCCACCTGGTTGAACCACTCCACGAGCTCGTTGGTGAGATCGTCGCCGAACCGTTCGTAGAACTTGCGGGACAGTTTTGCGGTCACCGGCATGCGAGCTCCTGTCTGAGTCCGGTGACACCCTAGCATAAGCTCGGCGGGGCCGAGAAATCAATCTTTCGCAACACCGACCAATCGAACGCTAATCGCCAGCGACGAGGGCACTGGCAACGAACGGCGCCTCGTGTACAACGGCTGGCTTGCGGCGCGAGAGCACCAGCCACCATTCCCGCGCCGACGTAACTACCAGCATCGCGACGACCGCCATGAAGAACAGCGCGACGACGGCGTTCAAGCGGTCGTTGAAGATGAGGCGAGCGGCATTGGGCGCCGCTGCTCCCGCGAGGGCGGCGGCGTGCGCGAGGAACCCCAGCTTCGGATCTGCCGAGAAGACCTTCTGCCAGCCTGCCGTCATCGTCACTGTGATGATCCAGGCCAGCGGGACCAGCGTGACCCAGATGTAGCGCTGCCGACCCATCTTGATCAGGATCGTGGTCGCGACGCACAGCGCCACGGCCGCGAGCAGTTGGTTCGAGATCCCGAACAGCGGCCACAGTGAGTTGATCCCGCCGAGCGGATCGATGACGCCCTGATAGAGGAAGTAGCCCCAGCCGGCGCACACCAGCGCGCTCGCGAGCCACACGCTGGGATACCAGGAGGTCTGCGCGAACCGCGGCCAGAGGTGGCCGACGATCTCCTGCAGCATGAACCGGCCGACGCGTGTCCCGGTGTCGATCGTCGTCAGAATGAACAGCGCCTCGAACATGATGGCGAAATGGTACCACAGCGCCGTCAGCCCCGTGCCGCCGAACACGCTCGTCAGCCCCGAGAAGATGTGCGCCATCCCGACGGCGAGAGACGGGGCACCGCCCGTCCGTCCAATGAGTGTGGCCTCGCCCATCTGGCTCGCCAGCGCCTGCATGTAATCGGGAGTCACGACGAAGCCGGCCTGATTCAGGACGTCGGAGGCTCCGGCGAGCGCGGCCGGCGTGGTGTTCATCGCGAAGTACACGCCCGGATCGAGCGTGCAGGCGGCGATCATCGCCATGATCCCGACGAACGACTCCATGATCATCCCGCCGTAGCCGATCATGCGCGCATCGGTCTCGCGCGTGATCATCTTCGGCGTCGTTCCCGACGCGACGAGCGAGTGGAAGCCCGAAATCGCGCCGCACGCAATCGTGATGAACGCGAACGGGAACAGCTTGCCCGCGAACACCGGACCTTCGCCGGCGGTCGCGAATGGCGTCAACGCCGGCATGCGCAGCGGCGGCAGGATGATCAGGATCGCGAGCCCGAGCACGACGACCGTGGTGATCTTGAGGAACGTGGACAGGTAATCGCGCGGGCACAGCAGCATCCACACGGGCAGCACCGACGCGATGAAGCCGTAGGCGATCATCATCCATGAGATCGCCGTCCCGCTGTGTGTGAATGCGGCCGCCAGCGCCGGATGACTCGCGACGCTGCCGCCGCCCACCAGCGCGACCAGCAGCAGCACGGCGCCGACGGCCGATGCCTCGCCGACCTTGCCCGGCCGCCAGCGCTTCATCCACCAGCCCATGAGCAGGGCGATCGGAATGGTGCATGCGATCGTGAACAGCCCCCACGGCGATGCGCGCAGCGCATTCACCACGATCAGCGCGAGCACCGCGAGCAGGATGATCATGATCGCGAGCACCGCGATCATGGCGGTCACGCCGGTGACTTTGCTGACTTCTTCCTTCGCCATCTGGCCGAGGGACTTGCCGTCGCGCCGCAGCGACAAGAACAGGATCGTGAAGTCCTGAACCGCGCCGCCCAGGACCACGCCGATGACGAGCCAAAGCGTCCCGGGGAGGAATCCGAACTGCGCGGCGAGCACGGGACCCACGAGTGGTCCGGCACCGGCGATCGCCGCAAAGTGATGTCCGAACAGCACCCACCTGTTGGTTGGGACGAAATCGTGGCCGTTGTTGAACCGCTCGGCCGGCGTGGCGCGACGGG
>JBLNGI010000186.1:0-4948 GCA_050264615.1 Gemmatimonadota bacterium | reverse complement strand
AGCTGCTGATCGGCGGGGCGATGGCGTGCACCTTCTTCGCGGCCATGGGACTCGAGGTCGGTTCGTCCCTCGTCGAGCCCGATCGTATGGCGCTGGCCAAGGAGCTCCTGGCGACGAGCGGCAAGAAATTAATTCTGCCTCGCGGCGCGGTGATCGCGCCATCGCTCGAGCGAACCAAGGAGAGCAAGTCGGTTCCGGCGGACGGCATTCCAAAAGGCTGGGCGGTGTTCGACATCGATGAAACCACGCAGCACGATTTCCGCGCGAGGCTGGTCCGGGCCAAGACGATCTTCTGGAACGGCCCGATGGGTGTATTCGAGACACCTCCATTCGACGCCGGCACGCGCGCGGTCGCGAACGCGCTCGTCGAGGCAGGGCAGAAGGGAGCCGTCACCGTGGTGGGCGGCGGCGATTCGGTCGCCGCGGTCGCCGGCATGGAAGACAAGCTCACGCACGTCTCGACCGGGGGCGGCGCGTCGCTCGAGTTCCTGGAAGGAAAGAAGCTGCCCGGCGTGACGGCGCTGGAAGACAAATGAGATCGCTGCTGTTTGCCGCAAACTGGAAGATGCATCTCGGCCCCGCCGACACGCGGGCCTACATGAGCACCTTTCTCGCCGAGCATCAGGAGCAGCCGGATCGGCAGGTGTGGTTCTTCCCACCCGCCGTCTCACTCGAGACGGTCTCGACGGCGGTCCGAGGCCGGGAGTCCATGCTCGCCGGCGCGCAGGACATCTACTGGGAGCCCAAGGGCGCCTTCACCGGCGCGATATCGGGTCCACTCGCGGCCCAGGCCGGCGCGCGGGCCGCACTCGTCGGCCACTCCGAGCGCCGGCATGTGTTCGGTGAGACCGACGCCGATACCGCCCGCAAGGTGGCGGCGGCCCTGAGCGCCGATCTCTATCCCGTGCTGTGCGTCGGAGAAACGTTGGCGCAGCGCGACGCGGGGGACACGCTCGAGGTCGTGACGCGACAGCTCGAAGCGGCGCTGCCCACGCGCGTCGATCCCCGCGTCACAATCGCGTACGAGCCCGTCTGGGCGATTGGCACAGGCCGCAACGCGACGCCCAAGGATGCGGCTGAAGTGCACCATGCGATTCGCAGCTGGCTCAACGCCCGGACGGCGGCACAGACCCGGATCCTGTACGGCGGCAGCGTCAATCTGAAAAACGCCGCCGAGCTGCTCGCCGAGCGCGAGCTGGACGGCGTGCTGGTGGGTGGCGCGTCGCTCGATCCCCACGGCTGGGCCGAACTTGTGCGCACCGGCGTAGCCTAGGTATCTTGCGCCCCGCGCATGTACGCGATCCTCGTCGTCATTCTGATCCTCGACTCGCTGATCCTGGCGAGCGCCGTGCTGCTGCAGGCGGGGCAGGGCGGCGGGCTCGCCACGCTGGGTGGCGGCGCCGGCACCGACACGATCATGGGCGGCCGGCAGGCGACGACGCTGCTGACCAAGGTCACGTGGTGGACCGCCGGGATCTTCCTGTTCCTCGCGCTGGTCCTGACGTTCATGTCGCAGTCCGGCGCGCAGGTGCGTTCGGTCCTCGAGGGTCAGGGACAGGCGCCCGCGCCCGTGCAGCAAACGCCGCTGCCGATCGAAACTCAACCGACGGCGCCCCCCCCGCCGCCGCCGCCACAGCCAAATCGCCCGTAATCCAGCGCCCGCCTACGTCCTCCTAGAGGACCGTGCCTGGTTCCCCGGAACCGCACCACTTCCGTTCGAGCCGGCGTACGCAGAAGTCGTCTTCACCACGAATCTGAGCGGGTACCAGGAGGTCTTCACCGATCCCTCCTACCTCGGACAGATCGTCGTGATGACGGCGCCGATGATCGGCAACTACGGAATCAATCCCGAGGACGTCGAATCCGATCGCCCGCGCGTCGCCGGGGTCGTGGTGCGCGAGCTGTCCGGCACGCCGTCGAACTGGCGCGCGACCGGGCCGCTGCTCGAGTGGCTGGCAGGGGCCAAGGTCCCACTCGTCGCGGACGTCGACACGCGCCAGGTCACCCGCCACATCCGCTCGCGCGGGGCAATGCGCGGCGTGCTCGCCCTGGGTGAAAAGCCCACCGACGCGATCACGGCGGCGCTCGCGGCTTCGCCCTCGATGAATGGGTTGGACCTCGCGAGTGTGGCGACGATTCCCGCCGTGTACACGGAAGGACCGGCCGACGCCAAGCATCACGTGGTGGCATTCGACTTCGGCATGAAGCGCAACATCCTGCGACTGTTCGTCCAGCAGGGCTGCCGGGTCACGGTGGTGCCTGCCGCAACGACGGCCGCCCAGGTGCGCGCGCTGAAGCCCGACGGCGTCTTCCTGTCCAACGGTCCGGGGGACCCCGCCGCGGTTGGGTACGCGATCGACACGATCCGGGACCTCGCCGACGGCTCGCTGCCGATCTTCGGGATCTGCCTGGGCCACCAGCTGCTCGGCCTGGCGATGGGGGGCGAGACCATCAAGCTCCCGTATGGGCACCGCGGCGGCAACCATCCTGTACGCGATCTTGAGACGGGACAAGTACTTATCACGTCCCAGAACCACGGATTCGCCGTGCGCGGGGAGACCAGCGGTGTGCCGGGCGCGAAGTCACTCGAAGTGACGCACCTCAACCTCAATGACCAGACCGTCGAGGGCATCAGACACCAGGAATACCCGATTTTCGCAGTCCAATATCACCCGGAGGCCTCTCCGGGCCCTCATGACGCTCAGGGACATTTTCAACAATTCCTACAAGCTCTTGACTCGAAATAAGTAAGCCCCTACTATAGCCCCCGACTTTGCAACCCGGCGACGTACCAGCAGTTACGGGGGGCCACATGACGAAGGCCGATCTGGTCGAGAAAGTCACCGCACAAATCGCGCGCACCGCTGGTCCCCTGATTTCCAAAAAGGACTGCGCGCGCGTTGTGGACTCGTTTCTCGACGCCGTCAAAGCCGCGCTAGCCGAGCAGCATAACATTGAGGTACGCGGGTTTGGGACATTCAAGATCCGTCAACGCAAGACGCGCATGGCGCGTAACCCGAGAACTGGTGATCCAGTCGAAGTCGCGGCCCGGCCTGTTCCTGTCTTCAAGCCCAGCAAGGAGTTGCGCGCGATGGTGGCCGACGCGAGCGCGAAGGTTCCCTCGTAAGCGTCCTAAACTGCTGCAATAGGGTAACTTGAACTTGGGCCTCGGCATTACGCCGAGGCCCAACTTCTTGTCGGGAGTGATGATGCGTCGGTTTTTCTCGTCTCTCGTCCTCGCGCTGGTCGTCTCCGTGGCCGCCCGCGCGCAAACCGTTCGGTATGAAGTCTCGCTCAGCGCTGCCGCGCGCCAGCTCCATGTGTCCGCCGAATTCCCGGCCGCCGGGAAAGACACGCTGTTCGTCTCCCTCCCCGCGTGGAGTCCCGGGAGCTACGAAATCCAGAACTACGCGCGTTACGTGTTCGGATTCAGGGCGAAGAACGCCGCCGGGCAGGCGCTGCGCTGGGATCGCGGCGATAAGGACACCTGGCGCATCGTCACTGGAGGCGCGGACCGCGTCACCACCGAGTTCGACTTCGCAGCCGACACGATCGACCTCTCGATTGCGCGCAGCGTCGAGAACTTCGCGCAATTCCTCGGTACGAATCTGTTCCTGTTCGAAGAAGGGCAGCTCGGCCGCCCGGCCGAGGTACGGTTTCGCGTGCCGGCGGGTTGGCTGGTCACCACCGCGCTGAAGGGCCCGGTGAACGGCGTGTATCGCGCCGCCGATTATCACGAGCTCGCGGACGCGATGACGTTCCTGGGACGCTACAGCCTCGACTCGCTCCAGGCCGGCGGAAAATGGATTCGCGTCGCAGTCTGGCCGGCGGCGGACTATACGGCGGCCGTCGCCCGCAACATTCGCAACGGCATTGCCAAGATGGCGCCGGTGCAGAACCGGATCATGGGCGAGGCGCCATACGATGTGTACACGGTGTTCTACAACGTTATTCACGAGCCGATCAACTTCGGCGGCGGGCTCGAGCACAGCTATTCGCAGTACGATATCCTGCCGGCGCTCGCGTTTGCCGATCCCTCAGGGACGCTGGGCGATTTCATGTATCCGTTGCTCTCGCACGAGTTCTTCCATCTCTGGAACGTGAAGCGGCTGCGCCCCGCCGAGATGTGGCCGTACGATTATCGCGCAGAGCAGTACACCCCATTGCTCTGGTGGTCCGAGGGCGTCACCGACTACTACGCCGATATCACCAACCTGCGCTCCGGACTCTGGTCGGTCGATCAGTTCCTCGAGAACACGCGGTCGAACATCGATCAGATCGAACAGATCCCCGAGCCGTGGAGCGCCGAGGACGGCAGCGAAGCGACGTGGATCCACGAGGTCTATATCAACAGCTCGCAGCTGTACTATCCCAAGGGATCGCTGCTGGGGTTTCTGCTTGACATCTCGATCCGCGATGCGACGGACAACGCGCACAATCTCGACGAGGTGATGCGCGGGCTGTACATGCGCTACTATCGCCAGAACAAGGGGTTCACGACGGCCGATCTGCTGCGCGAGCTGCGCACGGCGGGGATGCCGGACGTGGACGCCTTCTACAGCCGCTACATCGATGGCCGCGATTCGCTGCCATACGAGACGGTATTCGCCAAGGCCGGGCTCGCGTTCACGCGTCAGGTCGTCACGGTGCCGTTCGTCGGCGTGTCGAGCGGCGCGACGCCGAGCGGCGAGCTGGTCGTCCAGTCGATCACGCCCGCAAGTTCCGCCGAGCAAGCAGGCGTGGAGCCTGGCGATGTGCTCGTCAGCATTGGGGACCTGAAGGCGACGGCGGATCAGGATTGGGGCGCGACGTTCCGGACGCGCTATCGCGGGAAGGCCGGCCAGCCACTCACGATCACGGTACGGCGTGGCGGCCGAGACCTCACACTGAATACGACCGTGCGGGAGCGGACGAACTCTCGCGTAACCTTGTCCCGAGTCCCGAACCC
>JBLNGI010000185.1:0-7651 GCA_050264615.1 Gemmatimonadota bacterium | reverse complement strand
GGCGAACAGTGACGTGTTCGCGTTCGTAACGGATCAATTGACCGTCGACCGATCCGATTTCAGCTCGCCGACGTTCGGCACGAGCCTCGGCATTCGGCTGTCGGGGCGCAATGAGCTCATGTTCGACGTCAGCTATGCCGGCATGCACCGCAGCTCGGAATTCCGCGACTGGGTCGATCAGAATGATCAGCCGATCCAGCAGACGACGTCACTGCGCCGCATCCCGATCACCATCGGCCTCCGCCATTACCTCACAGCGCCGGGTCGCGCCATCGGACAGTTCGCGTGGATCCCCGCGCGGCGCTCGCTGTACATCGCCGCCGGCTTGGGGCTGATGGAATACAAGTTCCACCAGGTGGGCGACTTCGTCGACTTCACAACGCTGAACGTCTTCCCCGACGAATATGTCTCGCAAGGCTGGACGCCCGTCGCGCATGCAGCGGCCGGAGTCGACATCGCGCTGGGCAGCTTCACCATGATGAACATCGAGGCGCGCTATATGTGGGCACACGCGCCCATGAGTGCTGATTTCGAGAACTTCAATCACATGGATCTGTCGGGCGCGTCGGTGACGGGCGGCCTGACGTTCCGACTTTTCTAAGGAACTAGGGATATGCGTACTCGAATCGCAGTCCTGCTTGCCGGCGCGGCCGTGGTCGGCATCGGAGCCGCCCCCGCCCGGGCGCACGCGCAGAATCCCACGGTCGACTCGCGCTGGCTCGCCTACCTCGGGTGCTGGCGGTCGATCGAGATCGGTATCGAGTCCACGGTGTGCCTCGTACCGGGAGCCGAGACGGCTGCCGTCGATCTCGTCACGATCGACAGTGGTCGCGTCGCAGCGGCGGAGCAGATCATCGCGGGGCAACGGCTCGAGACGGCGCGTCCAGATTGCACCGGCTGGCAGGACGCGCAATGGTCGGGAGTCAGCGATCGTCTCTACCTCCGCTCCGAAGAGACGTGTGCCGGCTGGGGCACACGCACCGCAACCGGGTTGATCGCTCTGACCCAGGAGGGTCAGCTCCTGTATATCCAGGGCAGCACCATCGGAGGGAAGACCGGCCTCCGCGTTCAGCGGTATCGCGAGGCCGCCGCTGAGCTCAACCTCCCGAGTGAAGTCCAGGATGCACTGAACGCGCTGGACACAGACCTCACCGCGACGGCGCGGGCGCGGGCAGCAGCGGCCGCGCCGCTGGCGATCGAGGATCTTGCCGAGGCGTCACGCGAGCTGGACGTCGAAGTGGTGGAGGCTTGGCTCGTCGCACGCGGAGGAGCCTTCCAGCTCGACGCGCAGCGGCTCATCGCGCTCGCGGCGGCGGGCGTCCCGGCGCGCATTACCGACCTCATGATCGCGCTGTCCAATCCCGCTGTGTTTGTCGTCGATGCGAGCGCGGGCGAGGCGCGGCGAGTGAGCACGTCCGTCAATCCGGGCCCCGTCCCTCCCGTGTATCCCGTTTCGGAGCTGTATGGCGCGTGCGGGATACCGTATGTGTTCCTCCCCTTGTCCTCGCCCTACTGCGACGGGTACGCGTTCAGATACCCATATCCGTACGGCTGGTATCCCGTGTCGATCATCTATACTGGTGGTGTGAGTGGCGGTGGGAGCGGCGGCAACAGTCGGTCGCACGGGCGCGTCGTCAATGGGCGTGGCTATCAGGAAGGCACGTCGACGAGCTCCGACGTGGTGCGCACGGGCCAGCCGCGCTCGACTTCGTCAGGCGCCATGCCCGCGCCGAGCGCGTCTACCACCTCCGGGGAGCAACGGACGGCGAAGCCTCGCCCCTAGGTGTCACCTCGTGCCGTGAACAGCACGCTGCAGCACGTCACCCCGCCTTCGGCTTTGGCGACTTCAGTACTTGGAACCTCCACGACGCGCACGCCGGCGCGGTCGAGACGTTCAGCCGTTCTCGGGTAGTGCGCCGGGTACACCACGGCGCCCCCCCTCGCGATCCAGAGCGCGTTCGCACCATCAGGTTCCTCGGGCGCAACCGTGACACGGTCGATTGGTCCGAAGCACTCCGCACCGACCAGGCGCTCATTAATGAGGAGCAGGTTCTCCCCGACCTGTGTGACAGCGCTTTTGAGGTGGAGGCACCGGTTCACGGGGACCGGATTCACTTCATAATCCCACTCACTGAGCAGCGTCTCGAGCTCAGCGATGGCCTCGCGGTTCGTGCGCGAGGATAATCCCACGTAGAGCGTTCGTCCCACGCGCAGCACGTCACCGCCATCGAGCGTACTCGGTTGCTGGATCTGCTGGAGCGGTCGGTACGTGGCCAGCACTTTCGCCAGAGACTCGGTTTCGGGACGCCGTGAGGGTGCACCGGGTCTCGTAATCACGGCGACTTCGTCGAGCACGATCGCGGCGTCTTCGACGAACACTGCATCCGGCAATGCCGGTTCCGCCGGCGCGCGCATCACCGTCGCACCCAGCGAGCGCAGCGCCTCCTCATACATCGCGTGCTCGGCCACGGCGTTGGCCACATTGATCGGTTCACGCGGCCGATGGGTCAGCTCGCATGCCGCGAATGTCGGACTGACTGCGCGAGTCACAGCGATGAGCACGAGGTTCGGGTCGCCTATGGGATCGCGGTGTTGCTCACAAAGGCGAGTCGCTTGCCGTCCGGCGACCACGAGGGAACGTTGATCGTGCCCTGCCCGCCGTAGACGTAGGCGAGGACGCGCGCGGGTCCGCCGCCCACCGGCATCAGCCGCAGCAGCACATGCTTGTAGAAGGGATGATCGTTCGCAGCCACGTCCGGCGGGAACGAAATGAAGACCATCCATTTCCCGTCGGGTGAGATGTGCGGAAACCAGTTGTTCAAGCCGTCGTTGGTGATCGGCTCCTGGGCGCTGCCGTCGGGCCGCATGCGCCAGATCTGCATGCGCCCGCTGCGGACCGAGCTGAAGTAGATGTATTGGCCGTCGGGCGTGTATTCCGGCCCGTCATCCAGCCCCGGTGCCTGGGTGAGACGAATCTCTTCACCACCGCCCGACGGAATCTTGTAGATGTCGTACTCGTCGTTTCGCTCACCCACATACACCAGCCAGCGGCCGTCAGGCGACCAGCCATGGAGATACGACGGGCCCTTCGCGGTGATCCGCTTGGGCGTGCCGCCGGAGGCCGGCACCGTGTAGACGATCGAGGCGGCGCCGCTGTCGTCGGGTAAATGATTACTGATCGCCAGCATCCGGCCGTCGAACGAGAGCACGTGATCGTTGTTGTTGCGCGTCGCGAAACCCGTGTTGATGGCTTCGGGGGACCGGGTGGCCAGGTCGAAGCGATACAACCGCCCCTCCTGCGCGTAGATCAGCGCCTTGCCGTCGAGCGTCCAGTTCGGGGCCTGAAACGATCCGCGATACTGGTGCACGATCGTCGTGTTGCCGCTCGCGACATCCAGGATCTCGAGATTGCTGCCGAGGTAGTCGCGATATGGGACGAGCGCGGCGGGCGCCGGCTTCGTGATGCGCACGTTGCTGAACACGGCCCGCTCGACCACGCTATCATTGTGCGCGCAGACGAACAGGCCGACGTACACCGTATCGGGGAGCGACACCCCGGCGAGCTGCTGCGTGGCGAGCGTGTCGCCGAATCGCGCCACGGACATGATGTAAACGCCGTCGCGCCGCTCGAGCTGGATCACCGCGTCCGCACCGGGGAGGCTGTCAGCCGATTTCGCCTCCTCGGTCGTACCGCCCGCGACGCGGCGGAACTGGAGCGACATCAGCCCGTCGCCGTGCAGGGCCGCCGTGACGTGCGGACCATGCGACTCCATGGTTGGGCGTATCGTCCACCCGATCTTGCGATGCTCCTCGACCCCGGCGCCGCTGAACCGCGCGCGGGTCGAGAGCAGGAAGTTGCCGCTCAGCCGCTTCCAGACGAAGTGAAAGTCGTCTCGGGTCTCCCACATGTTCTGACCCGACCCGGCGATCGTATATGACTGCGATTGCGGATCGTAGGATGCCGAGCCCGCGCGGCGCACGCGGCCCACGTCGGAGTGGGCATCGAAGACTCCAACCGGAGTCTGCGCGGAGAGCATGGTCGGGCACAGCATGCCACACGCGAGAAGACGAGCCATGGAAGTCATCGGACACTCCGGAGCAGTGCTCCACAGGTGAGCGAGTCAGCGGTCGTGGAATTGGTGATGGGGTGCCTGGAATCAACGGCATCAGAGTCAGCGCGCGTCCGTGCTGCTTCGTAAGCCCGTTCGCAATCGCGCCGCTCGAGCAGCCGCATCGGCGCTCTTCGCATTTGGACGAACCAAAGGATGAGCGCGACGACGACGAGGATGCCGCTAATCTGCCCCGCCAAGGTGCGAGGCTTTCCCTCTCTCACGGCGCGGTCAGGACTGCCAGCGCGACGAGGCCGCTCGTCAGCCGCATCATACCTCGAGCAGATCTCGCCCGACGATGATCGGTCCGCGGAAGTGGACCCGCGCCGCCCCGATCCACATCTCATCCGTGATGGTCGGGTCATCGGCCGGAACAAGATGCGAGAGCACCAGCAGCTTCACCCCGGCCGCCTGCGCCACACGCCCTGCGTCTTCCGCGGAGGTATGACTCGCCAACAGATGCCGTTTGAGCCCCGGGTGATTCGGCACGCGCGCGGCGAGACGATCGACCCCCGGCAAGTACATCGCCTCATGCACGAGCACGTCGGCGCCCTTGGCCAGCTGAATGAGATTCTCGGAAAACGCGGTATCGCCTGACATCACGATCGAGCGATCGACACAATCGAACCGATACGCGAGCGCCGGTTCCATGAGGGGATGCGGCACAACCGTGGCGGTGACCTTCACGTTGGCGTCGCTCAACACCGGGCCCGGCCGAGCCAGCTCGTGGGCGTACACGAGCGGCGCCAGCGGGGGGTAGCTCTCGTCGGTGATGCGCACGTTGATGTCCGACGCGCTCATTTCCAGGAACAGCCTGGTGATTTTCTCGAGCGGCGGCGGCCCCCAGGCGTCGAGTCGCGTCTCCAGTCCTACCGCCCAGGCCAGCAGAATCAGATTGCCGTAGTCCGCGTTGTGATCTGAGTGGTGATGCGTGATGAAGATGTGACGGAGCGTTGTGAGCGGGATCCCGGCGGCGGCGAGCTGGCGCGCGACGCCGTCACCACAATCGACGACATAGGCGACGCCGTTGGCCACAATGACCTGCGCGGATGCCCCCCGATTCGTCCGCGGTCGTGGACCACCGCCGGTGCCGAGCAGAATGAGGCGCGTGCGGTCGCGGTGCCGTCCCTGGAGCCTGGGCCACGACGACGCGATCGCGACACTCGCGCCGGTTCGGACGAATGCTCGGCGATCCATCGCTAATTCTCAGCTTTCACCGCCGCCTTGGCGGCAGCCCGGCGCTCCGTCTCCTCGAGCACCAGCCGGTAGGCAACGTAGTACTTGAAAATGTTGGCGACGTAGGTCACGGTCTCGCGCCCGATGCGCTCGGACGCGATCTGCTCCACATTGCCGAACCAGATGTTGGGGTTGAGTCCACGCTGCTCGGCCTCCTGCCGCAGCTGGCGCACCCGGCCGCCCCCCGCATTGTACGCCGCGAAGGTGAACAGCCCCTTGTTCAGGTCGTCCATCGGCTCATTCTCGAAGAACGTGTTCATCAGTGAGCGCATGTGCTTGACGCCGGCGTGGATGTTGGGTTCGAGCTGCGTGATGTCGCCGACATTCAGGATTGTGCCGGTCGCGGGCATGATTTGCATGACGCCGATTGCCCCGACCGGGCTCCGGGCGGCCTGATTGAGCCCGGACTCCTGGTATCCCTGCGCGGCCATCAGCAGAAAATCCATCTTGTAGCGGTCGCTGTACTTCCGAAACAACGTCACGAGTCTCAGAAACGCCTTGCGCTCCTGCGCGGATGTGGCGCTCTTCGCGTAGGTGGCGTTGACGAGGTATTGCCGCTCGATCCGGTTCCCAAAGGCCGTGCTCAAACCATACCGCCCCATGAACGTGTTCAGCGCCGAGAGCAACTGCGGGTTGTTCTTGCGGACCGCGATCGCGAGCGTCCCACCTGCGTGCAGGGTGATGCTGTCGTGGACGACGAGGTTCCGAAAGACCTTCTTCCAGAAGACGGCGAGATAGTCGTCGACTACGAGTGCCGGGATCAGGCCCGCGTTCACCATCTCGAGCAGGTCATCGTCCTCCAGGGTCGGCGGGGCCTCCCGGATCACCACCGGCGGCATTCCGTGACCGGTGAAATACTCGTTGACCGTCCGCAGGCCCTGCGTGTAGCCGCCCCATTCGCGGGCGAACACTTCTTTGCCTGCCAGGTCCTCGATGGAGCGGATCGCCGGGCCGCCGGGACCGGTGACCAGAATCTGCTTGACGTTCGTCCGGGTGGGATCGCTGAAGGCGACGTGCTGCTGCAGCTCGGCCCTCACCGAGACCTGCGCCGCGACCAGGTCCACGTGCCCGTCGATGAGCGCCGGCAGCAGCATTGCGCGCGGCAGCGGCAGGAAGATGACGTGAATCTTGTTGCTGTTGTCGGTGTGGTAGTGTTTGTTGAGGCGTGCCTCCATGAGCTGGCCGTACTCGTACGCGATGCCGCGTGGCACCCCCTTGTCGACGTAATAGAACGTCCGATTGAACGCCACGCCGATCCGCACTACCCGTCGCTTGGAAAGCGAGTCGACGTCGCCGGTAAACGGCTTTAGTACCGCCTCGCGCACGGAGGGCGGCAATTGGGTTTCGAGGACGGAGGGCGGGAGGGGAGTCTCGACCTCCTCGATGGGCGGCGCGTGCTGCGCTTCTGGCTTGTCGCCGCCGCACGCCGCGAATGCCACCATGGCACCAACGAGCAGAGTCCTCAAGATCGTCTCCGCGCCGCTTGAGCGATTGCAACCCACCGTTCGAGAGGCATGCTGGCGACCGCGACCCCGATCACCTCCGGTGGCAAATCGTCGGCGTGTTGGAAATGAATGCACGCCTTCCCCATGTCGAGCTTTTTCCCGGCCGACCGAAAACCATCCTTCAGCCGCTGGGCCTGCGCGGCGTCGCCGTAAATACTCATGAGGTGCAGAGAGAGATACGATTTTTCAGAAGCCAGCGCGATATACCACAGGGGCTGTCCGTTGTAGGTCTCGGAATAACGGGCTAAGGGTACCTGATAGACCAGCAGGCCTTTGCTGACTGACTCTTCGTAACCAGGAGGAAGATGCTCGCGGATGAGCGCCCGCACGCGTTCGACTTCCTGGCGCCGCGCAGGCGGGAGCTGGGCCAGGAATTCTGCAACGGTGGCCGGAGACTGGGAGTGCTTTCTCATTGGGTGGTTGCGAGCTAGCGTTGCAGTGCGACGTCCGCGCGCGCCTGCCTTCTCATCCAAGCACTGCCCCAGCGAGCCGACGCCTGCGTAGCTCCCGAGGCCGGTGCCAGCCATGCTCACGACAAACGCGGTGCGGGTCGCTGAAAGGGCACGATGTTCTCCCATTCGCTCGCGTCTGAGCGAGCCACGATCGCCACCACCGGCTCGGCCTTGCTCAGGTTGAAGACCTCGTGAGGCACGCCCGGAGCGATGAAGATGAAGTCGCCGGCCTCGTTCTCCAGCGAGTGCTCCAACCGCGGGCCGTACTCATGCCGCACCCGGCCCTCCAGGATGTAGAGCATCACCTCGAAGCCTACGTGAATGTGCGCGTACGCCACTCCGCCGGGAG
>JBLNGI010000184.1:0-3740 GCA_050264615.1 Gemmatimonadota bacterium | reverse complement strand
ACTGAACAAACAACGGCAATCAAGACAGAGTCGGAACAGTCAACTGAAGAGCTCCGAGTGCTCTCGGCGAGCATCGAGCGATTAGCAGCGGGTCAGCAACTGCTCTTCCAAACGGTGTCTCGGAGCTCGGGCTCCCATCAGGTAGCAGAATCTGTCGATAATAGGCTCTACAAGGTTTCCGGAGAGCTTGAGCATTTGTTTTCCCAGGCGATTCTCGCGCGAGAAAAGTCCACCGCGGTGGCGACTCTGAAGTCTGACCTCAGAAACCTTATCACCGCCGAGGAGGCATACTTTGCGGACAACGTGAAGTACACGTCGAGTCTGCGCGATCTTGGTTTCACTCCATCTCCCGGAGTGGGCATACCGGAACTGACCGTGACCGCGGATGGCTTTATCGCGATCGCCCAGCATCTCGCTACAAAGCTGCGTTACTGCATTTTTGTCGGATCAACAGGTCGGTTCGGGCAGCAACGAGAGGGTGAGCCTTTCCCCGTGCCGTGACCACAGGCCTTTACTAGTCGCCGTGGCCGTGGCCATCGCCCGCGCCCCCCAGTTGCAATACTGGCAACTCACCGGACCAGATCCCGCAAACACTGCCGATCCTCGATCGTGCGTCGAGCCGGTGGCTCGCGCCTTCGCCGAGCCGGCGCCCTCCGCTGCGCTCAGGGCAGGCTTTCAGCGCACGGATCGATGCCCTCGCGTCTTCTGGATCTCGCCCACAGTATCAATCATCCCACGTGAGAGGTCCCTGTGACCTACCAGCAGCGCCTCAACAAGCATCTCGCCGATTACAAGCGGACCGCCCTCAGCATCCAGCAGCCCGGTGACTTCAGATACGGCAAGACCGTCGTCAAACACGATCACATCCTGCCGGCCAAATCCGCCTGGCTCAACGTGCTCGAGCCCGCGCGCACCTTGGCGCAGCAGTACCTGGAACGACATCGTGAAATCAAGCTGCATCGCTACTTCCACCACCTGAACTCGTCGCAGGCGTTCGCGTTCAACTTGTTTTTCCCTTATTTCGCCGAGCCGGCGCGCGCGGCGGTTCTCCTGCGCGCGCTCGGCCAGACCGCATCGCTCAAGAGCTGGACCACGGAATCGATCCCCGTGTCGCGCGAAGGCACGAACGTGGACATCGCGTGGGAAACCACTGACGGCGGCACCACTTTCTGTGAGGTCAAGCTGTCGGAAGGCGATTTCGGGAAGGGAAAGGAAGACGCTCGACACCTGCAGAAGCTACGGGAGATCTACAGTCCCGCGCTCGTCGCGTGCATCGAAGCCGATTGGCTTAAGCCGCGGCGCTTCTTCGGTTGCTACCAGATCTTCCGCAACGTCTGGCACCTGACTCAGACGCCCAACAGCACGCTGATCTTCCTGCTCCCGCGCGCGAACACCACGCTTTGGAAACAGCTCGAGCAGACACTCTCCGCCCTCAGCACGGGAATTCTGTCCCGCCTTGCCCCGATCGCGATCGAAGACGTCATCGAGACGCTGTGCGGCACGGGGACAGCGCCCGGTCTTGCCGGTTACGCCGAGCAACTGCGTCGCAAGTACGTACCGCCGGAGAGCGAATGATGCCCAAGCGTCCCCTCAAACTTCACGTCCGCATCCCGTCCTACCGCAGCCCGCGCAACGAATGGCGCCGACTCATCCATGCTGCCATTGTCGACGCGCAACGTCGCTCGCGCGCCCGGTACGACGCGACCGATCGCCTCGAGGTCGCGGTCCGGTTTTACATGCCGCAGTCGATCCGCACCGCCAATGACGTCGACAATCGCCTGAGGGACGTCCTCGATGCGGTGCAGGGGAGATCGGGCGGATCGAAGCGTGCTCGCATGCTCACGCCGATCGTGCCGAACGACCGGCAGATCTTCCGCGTAATCGTCGAAAAGCAGTTGCCGCCCAAGCAGAGCCATGGCCTCGGCCACCTGACGATCCGCCGCCTCGGCAAGGATGCGCTTCGATTCAATTAGTGCGGTACGCGCAGCCGGATTCGCGGGCTTCGTCTCGATAAAGGCGTTGCGCGAGGGCCTCGAACCGATCCCCGACGCGCCAGGCGTCTACGTGATCCTCCGAGATCGGCGCCGCCGCCCCCGTGTGCTCAGCGCGAGCCCAGCCGGCCGATGGAAAGGCAAGAACCCGACGCTGCCAGCCGCGCCGTTGCGCGCCGCGTGGGTCGGCGAGTCACCCGTGCTCTACATCGGCAAGGCCAGCACGTCCCTCAAAGGTCGCCTGCGCGCTTACCTGCGCCACGGCGCGGGCCACTCGGCCGGCCACTGGGGCGGACGCGCGATCTGGCAGCTCGCGGGTTCGGATCAGTTGCTCGTTGCGTGGCGTTTGCAACGCGACGCCCGGGCTGTGGAGCGGGAGTTGATCGCGAGCTTCGTGAGGACCTACGGGAAGCGGCCGTTCGCGAATCGAACGGCTTAGACGCGTCCTTCACTGCTCGCCTTCGCCGAGCCGGCGCCCCTCGCTGCGCTCAGGGCAGGCCACGGGATCGATCGGGTGACCGCACACGGTTCATCATCTGAGTGTGCGTCTGCGCGCGGTGACTGACGTTTTACGTTAGCTGATTGGCCTTCTGGGCTCGGTGAGCGCATCTGTGCGCCCGGTGAATGACCTAATACTTCGGGTGATTCGCGTGCTAGGTCCGTTAACGCGCCCTCTACGTCCTCTAACTAGCGCTCCACGTTCGGTGATTGACGCTCTAGGTGTTGTGCTTGTCGCTCTAGGTCGGGTGACTGGTGGTGTGGGTCTGGTAGTTCGCCGTCCACATCCGGTAAATGGCGTTTAACGCCCGGTAACTGTCGTTCTAGGTCGGGTGGCCGGCCGTCTACCTACGGTGATTAGGGCTCTAGCTCCAGTACCTGGCGCTCCCGGTTCGGTAACTGTCGCTCTACGTTCGGTAACCGGCGCTCTGCTTACGGTGATTGGTGCTCTAGGTCCTGTGCCTGACGCTTCAGGTCCGGTAACCATCGCTCCACGTCCCGTAACCGGCGCTCTACGTACGGTGATTGGCGCTCTCGGCCCGGTGCCTTGCGCTCTCCGTCCCGTAATTGGCGCTTTGCGGGTGGTTGGCCCTCCGGGCACCACCGCCGCGTAGATTCAAGGACACATGCTCCTCCTCGCCCTCATCCTCCAGCTCTCCGATTCGCTGCCGCCGAAGCCCCCAGCGCCGCCGTCGGCCTGGCTTGCCTTGATCGGCGCCTACGCCTCGGCCCGCGACACGCTCTACGTCTTCGAGGACCGCGGCGCGCTCGCCGTGCTCGCGCCCCGCCCAGGGCCGGCGCGCCTCGCGGCAGTCTCCGACTCGGTCTTCACGCTCGCGAGTCCGCGCCCCCCACTATATGACGCCGAGCACATCGTCATCCGGCCGCAGGAAATCCGGATGGGCCGCGTCACGCTGCGACGGCTCGCGATGGGTCCGGCCGACGGCGGCCAGCTCCGGCTCACGCCGGTGCGACCGGTCGCGGAGCTGATCCAGATCGATCGCACCCTCACGCCCCCCGCCGAAAGCGGCGCATTCCTGGCGCCCGATCTCGTCGAGCCCGCGCGCCTCGATTCGACGATTCATCTCGACGTCCGCTACGCCTCGACCAACAACTTCCTCGGCAGCGTCTTCTACTCCTCCGCCCACGCATTTCTACAGCGACCGGCGGCCGCGGCGGTCGTGCGCGCGGCGCGCGTACTCCGGCCTCTGGGCTACGGGCTCCTGATCCACGACGCCTACCGGCCGTGGT
>JBLNGI010000183.1:0-3852 GCA_050264615.1 Gemmatimonadota bacterium | reverse complement strand
GCGCGCTTCCTCGACTCGCTCGCGCCCCCGCCGCAGCACGGTGAGGCACCCGAGGACATCATCGAGGCCAAGCGCGTCGCCGACAGCGCGCGCGCCCAGGGGGCGATCGTCGTCGAGCTCTTCGGCATGCAGCGCGTGATGCCGAACCGGATGCGGACGCTGATGCTCGACAGCATCGCGAAGGCGCGCGGCGCCGCAGCGGGGACCACGCCGACGGCCGCCGACACCCAGGCGTTGCGCGACAGTGCGCAGGCGATAGTGAACCGGATGTTCAACGCCAACCGCCGGCGCACCGGTCCCAACCAGTGCCACGACATCACGGTCTATCCGGCGATCGGGCTCGCGGGCGGCGCGTGCGGCGGCTACGGGATCCTGCTCGACATCAGGGATCCCGCGCATCCGCGGCGGCTCGCGGCCGTGGCCGATTCGAACTTCTCCTACTGGCACTCGGCGACGTTCAACAACGACGGGACCCAGATCCTGTTCACGGACGAGTGGGGCGGCGGCGGCGGGCCGAAGTGCCGCTCGTTCGACAAGCCCGAGTGGGGCGCGGATGCGCTGTTCACGCTCGACAACGGGCAGATGACGTTCCGGAGCTACTACAAGCTGTCCGCGGCGCAGACCGCGAACGAGAACTGCGTGGCGCACAACGGTTCGCTCATTCCGGTGCCGGGCCGCGACATCATGGCGCAGTCGTGGTATCAGGGTGGCGTGTCGGTGTTCGACTGGACCGATGCCGCGCACCCCAAGGAGATCGCGTTCTTCGACCGCGGGCCGGCGGATTCGACAAAGATGGCGGCCGGCGGGACGTGGTCGGCCTATTGGTACAACGGCCACATCTACAGCTCCGAGATCGCGCGCGGGCTCGACGTGCTCGAGCTGCAACCGAGCGGGTTGCTGTCGGCAAACGAGATCGCGGCGGCGAGGCTCGTGCACCTCGACTACTTCAACACGCAGGATCAGCCGAAGCTCACCTGGCCGGCGCACTTTGCGGTCGCGCGGGCGTACGTGGATCAGCTCGCGCGCTCGAACGGCTTGAGTGCCGATCGGATCACGGCGGTGCGGCAGGCGCTCGATCGCGCCGAGAAGACGCACGGCCAGGAACGGCGTGATGCACTGACTGCGCTCGGCACGTCATTGGGCCAGGATGCGGCGACGTCGAGCGATAAGGCGAAGGTACAGAAGCTCGCCGGCGTGGTGGGTGAGCTCGCGAACGCCGCCGCGACGGGAGCGGGAGGACGGTAAGAAAAGAGCTGGGAGTTAGGAGCCGGGATCTAGGGAATCCCGGCTCTTTTTTTTTCCAGGCGATCCTTCAGGACCGGATACGAATCAACAGTCCGAGCTGATGCAGAACCGGCGGACGACGCTGTCGAGCGGCGAGAGGTATCCGGTCTGGCGCAAGATCAGGGATTGGCGTGGGCCGAGGTACAGTGTGTCCGTGCCGCGGCCACCACCGGGGCTCGGTGGGTAGGTCAGCACGATCTTCCCCGACAGCCGCTGATAGTCGGCCGTTTGAGTCCAGTCGCTGACGAGGAGTGTCGAGTCGCCATTGACGCCGGTCACCCAGCGCTCGTACCGCTCGTGGCGTTGGGCGCTCGACGCATCGACGAAGGTGACCCATCCCTCGGTGACCGTCATCGGGATGTAGGCGCTGTCGTCGGGCGGCGCGGTCCACGGAATCGGCTGGCCGTTGATGCTGCGGAGCTGGTAGACCGCGCCGACCGTCACGGGAGCGAGGGCATCGCCGCAGGCGAGCAGCGCGGGGACGAGCAGGAGTGCGGCGCGCATGGCTTCCTTAACAGTAATAAGGCTTCACACCGATCGATATAGCTGGTGCAGCACGCCGTCGTACATGATGTCGCGCTCATACGCCAGGCCGGTTTTGATCAGCACGCGCTGGGATGCCACGTTCTCGGGGCGCGTGATGGCGACCAGCGATGCACGCTTCAGCTCCGTGCGGCCAAGGCGCAGCAGCTCGGTGGCGATTTCCGTCGCGAGTCCCCGGCCCCAGTATCGCGTATGCAGGCCGTATCCCAGCTCGATTTCATCCGTCCCCTCGACGTCGAGATGCCGCAGCACGCAGCGGCCGGCGACCGCCTCCGCCCCCGCCCCCGCTCCATCGCGCAGGATCCAGAGTCCAAAGTTGTAGTCGTCCCAGTGCCTGAGATTGCGGGCCATGTATTCGCGCGTCAGCCACTCGGTGCGTGGGCCGCCGAGCAGCGCCATGTACTGGGCGTCCGAGTCCATCGCGCGGATCGCGTCGAAGTGATTCGGAGTGAGGCGCTCGGCGTGGAGCCGGGCGGTGAGGAAGGAGTCGGGGAAGGTCATTGAGTACAATCTGTTGTCGTTCGCCCGTGCGTTGAAGCGCCGGCTCGGCCACGGGATAAAACTCAATCTCAACATCTCACTTCCCTGTAATCCTTCAGCAACGATCCTACGACGTGACCGCCATGTCGGAGCAGCAGCTTCCCAGTAACCCCTCCGGAGGCCGTCATGCAGACCACGCTCCGCCCTCACATCAACGTCACACCGATGATCGACGTCATGCTGGTGCTGCTGATCATTTTCATGGTGGTCGTGCCGGTGATCGCGTTGCAGGTCGATCTCCCGGTTGCCATCAACCCGCAATCGAAGCCTGAAGAACCGGACGAGATCGTGATGATCATCGATCGCAACGGGACGGTGTCCCTCGAAGTCTCAGGTCACCAGGTTCCGGGGCTTGCGCTGCGGGAGCAGCTCGCGGCGCTCTATCGTGAGCGGACGCGCGATCGGATTCTGTACGTCAAGGCCGATACGATGTTGTCGTTCGGAGTCATCGAGCAGGCGATGCTGGCGGCGCGGGACGCGGGGGTGCGGGTGGTGGCGGCGGTAGTTGAGAAGAAATGGCAACCCAGTATGTGATCCGTGCGCTGAAGCGCCGGCTCGGCTACTTCGCGAGCCCTGAAGGGCTCGCCGACTTGGTTAGTCTTGGTGGAGCGTGCTTCAGTTCTTGGTCGCGAACGTAGGCAGTGACGGCCGCGAGCTGACGAATGCCTACGGATCGAAAGTCATAGCCTTTGTCCCAGCGGAGCGTCCCTCGCCCCGTGTGGCCGTCGCGGTTCGCAAGGCGCGCGCTCGCGCCCTTGAGGCCCTGAACCAATCGCGGCGCGTCATAGACCGGTGGGAGTTCGAGGACTAGATGGACGTGATCGCGCACGACTCCGATCTCGACGACGCGCGCGCCGTGCCGTTTGGCCTCGGCCAGGAGGAACGGGCCGAGAAAGGCGGCGACGCTTTGGGTGATGAGCGGGAGGCGCGCCCAGGTCGTCCAGGAGAGGTGGGCGTAGAGGTGAAACGGCATCTACCGAGGATATCGGGCGCGAGCGAAGCGTCCCAACCGAACGCACGCATGGAGCGTCCTTTTAGGACGCGCGCACTAGCCGAGCCGGCCCTTTAGGGCACGGATAACAAACGACGGCTTGGCAGCCTACCTCATCAGCTCTTCGAACGTCCGATTCAGAATCGGATAGCGCTGCCAGTCGCGATCATCGAAGTGCCACCAGTTGGGCTTCGGGGCTCGGCGAAACGCGAAGGCCGCGGGTCTCACCGCGGCCTTGCATGCGTTAGCGTCGCGCTGCCGACGACATCGGTCGCGCCATAGTCGGCGGCGCGGTTGCGGGCTTCTTCGCCAGAATGAACGTCGCCTGGACCGAACGGATGCCGACGAGCACCATCAAGACCGCGAGAAAGATGTTGCCGCCGCCTTGCGAGGTCACGCCCAGACGATTGCCCAGCGTGCTGACCAGCATCAGCAGCGCCATGATGAGCAGCACGATCGCCGCCAGGCGCCAGTGCCACTGACGGAGGATCAAG
>JBLNGI010000182.1:0-9139 GCA_050264615.1 Gemmatimonadota bacterium | reverse complement strand
GCCCACGAGGGCGCCGCCGGCGGGGAGGGAGACGCCGGCGAGCGTGGCGGCGCGCCGGGCGACTTCGAGGATGACCGCGGCCGACCGCTCGGCGCCGCCAGGCTTCATCGCCGACCCGGGGCCTTCCGCCCGGGCGAGAACGCGGCCCTGGCGGTCGCCGACGACGACGGCGGTGTGCGAGCCGCCGCAATCGATCCCGAGGAGGTCGGCCGGGCGGCTGGACGGCCCCGCGGTCGGATCGCTCATGCCGGTGTCTGTGGCCGTCCGGCCGCCCGGCCGGCCGGCCCTCCGAAGAGCGAAGAACCCAATCCAACCGCAACGGTGACCGCGGTGCCCAGAGGCACATACCACGGCCACGCCAGGCCCGGGAACCAGTGCACGGGGAAGTGGGGAATGACCGCGCCGAGGACAATCGGCGACATGACGGCAATGCTCACGACCAGCGCGACGATGACGTCCACCTGACGCGCGCGCGGCCAGATTCCGCCCAACAGATACGTACCGAGCAGCGCACCGTAGGTGAGCGACGCGATGCTGAGTGCCAGCTGCACCACGGGCGTGTTCTGATCCCCGAACGCGATCGCGCCAGCGACGAGGACCACGGTCCACACGAGGGTCAGCCAGCGACCCACGCGCAGCAGCCGCTCGGGGTCCTGCCGGCCGGTGAGCGGCGCATAGAAATCGTGGGTCGAGGCGGAGGCGAGCGAGTTCACGGCAGACGCGTGACTGCTCATGGCCGCGGCCAGAATACCGCCGACCGCGAGCCCGGCGATGCCAGGGGGGAGATGGGTCACGATGAAGGTCGGGTAGATCGCGTCGCTTCGCATGACGCTGTCATCTGCTCCCGCCAGCCACAGGCTCGTCCCTACAAGGAGAAACAGCGCGAACTGCAGGATGATGAACAGTCCGGATCCGATGAGCGCACGCTGCGCGTCCTTCAGATTCCGCGCCGCGAGCAGCCGCTGCACGATCAGGTGATCGGTGCCGTGCGACGCCGCGGACAGCAGCGCCCCGCCGATCAGCCCGCCCCAGAGCGTGTAGGTCTTGTGGAACGAAAAGCTGAAATCGACCGTCCGCAGTTTCCCGGTCTCGAGTGCGTGCCCGAACGCCTCGAACCCTCCGGCCAGCTGGGTCGCGACGATCAACGTCGCAATCCCGCCGAGCAGGTAGACGCCGAGCTGAATCACATCGACCCAGACGACGGCGCGCAATCCGCCGACCCAGGTATACACGAGTGTCACCACGCCGATGGCGATGATTCCTGCAGGCAAGCTCCAATGGGTGATGATGGCGAGCGGAATCGCGGTGGCGAAAATGCGCACGCAGTCGGCAAGCGCGCGCGTGAACAGAAACACGCCCGACGCGACGCGACGGGCGAGCGGGCCGAAACGATGCTCGAGCCGCTGGTAGGCGGTGTCCTGGGTGCCCTCGAAGTACCCCGGCAGCAGCAGGTACGCCACGCCGATGCGGCCCACGAGGTAGCCGAAGGCAATCTGCAGGAACGTGAGATCGCCCCGCGCGGCGAGACCGGGAACTGAGATGACGGTCAACGCCGACGTCTCGGTCGCGACGACGGAGAACATCAGCGCCCACCAGGGCAGCCCCCGGTGGCCGAGGAAATAGTCCGACGCGTTGCGCTGGCGTCCCGCGAGCAGCAGTCCGAAGACGATGACCGCCGCGAAGTAAGCGACAATGACGGCGACGTCCAGCCCGCGCATCGCTAGAAAGAAAAGAGCCCGCGAGAGACGCGGGCTCCGACTGCCGATTCAGAAAGGATCAACGCTCAGACCGTGAACGACGATCCACAGCCGCAGCCGCCGGACGCGTTCGGATTCTCGAACGCGAAGCCGGATTCCTGGAAGTTGCTCTTGTAGTCGATCACCGTGCCGTTGAGATACTGTGAGCTGAACTCGTCCACGAACAGACGCACGCCGGCGCTTTGGATCACGACGTCGTCCGCCGCCGGCTGCTCTTCGATGTTCAGGCTGTAGCGAAAACCGGAGCACCCACCCGGCAGCACGGCCACGCGCAGACCCGCCGAGGCCAGACTGACCTTCTCCTCGGCCAGGAACTTCTTGACCTCCTCACCGGCGCGCTCGGTGAGCGTGAGGGTCACCGCTCGTTGTGTCGTGTCCATCATATCCTCCAGTCGGACAGCAACTTAGAAGGTCGCCGCCCGGCTGTCAACGGGGACGCGCCGCTTGCCTAACCACCCTTCGGCCCGCCAATTGGAGGCCCATGCGACTGACAATCATCGACTGGTTGGTCATCGGCGGGTACTTCGCGCTCAACATCGCGATCGGCTTCTACTACAAGGCTCGGGCGAGCAAGAGCGTCAGCGAGTTCTTCTTGTCCGGCCGCAACGTGCCATGGTGGCTCGCGGGCACGTCGATGGTCGCGACGACGTTCGCCGCCGACACGCCGCTCGTCGTCACGGGCCTGGTCGCGCGCAACGGCATCGCGGGCAACTGGATCTGGTGGAGCTTCCTGATGAGCGGGATGCTCACGGTGTTCTTCTACGCGCGCTTGTGGCGCCGCGCCGGCGTGATGACCGACGTCGAGTTCGCCGAGATCCGGTATTCGGGCAAGCCCGCGGCGTTTCTGCGCGGGTTCCGCGCGCTGTACCTGGGCATTCCCATCAACTGCATCATCCTCGGCTGGGTGAATCTGGCGATGGTGAAGATCCTCGAGCTGATCTTCGGCGTCGGCAAGTTCGAAGCGCTGGTGATCGTCATGGGGCTGATCGCGCTGACGTCCGCGATCTCGACGCTCTCCGGTCTGTGGGGCGTCCTCGTAACCGACGTGGTGCAGTTCGTGATCAAGATGGGCATGGTGATCATCCTGGCGGTGTTCGCGGTGGGCGCGGTCGGCGGCATCGACGCGATGAAGGAGAAGCTCGTGACGAGCGGTCGCGGCGAGGCCCTCAACCTCGTGCCCGACCTGAACTCGGCATGGATGCCGATGATCACGTTCCTGGTCTATATCTCCCTGAACTGGTGGGCGACATGGTATCCCGGCGCCGAGCCGGGCGGGGGCGGATACGTGGCGCAGCGGATGTTCAGCGCCAAGGACGAGCGGCACTCGCTGCTGGCGACGCTCTGGTTCAACATCGCCCACTACGCGGTCCGCCCCTGGCCGTGGATCCTCGTCGGCCTCGCCTCGGTGGTTCTCTATCCCGGATTGGCGGACCCGGAAACCGGATACATCCGCGTGATGATCGACCATCTGCCGCCGGCATTGCGCGGTCTGATGGTGGCCGCATTCGCCGCCGCGTACATGTCCACCATCGCGACCCAGCTCAACTGGGGTGCCAGCTATCTGGTCAACGATTTCTGGCGGCGCTTCGTGGAACGCAGCAAGAGCGAAGCGTACTACGTGCGCGCGTCCCAGCTGGCTACCGTGTTTCTCACGATCGTGTCCGGCATCGTGACGTTCTACATGGGATCGATCGGCGGGGCCTGGAAACTGTTGATCGTCACGGGCGCGGGGACGGGTGGCGTCCTGCTGCTGCGCTGGTATTGGTGGCGCATCAACGCCTGGAGCGAAGTCTCTGCGATGATTTCGGCTTTTGTCGTGTCACTGACCTTGCAACTGGCGGTTGGCATGGACAGCGACCAGCCCAGAGATTTTGCCTGGATCATGATCATTACCGTCGCGATCACGACGGCGGTCTGGCTGGCTGTCACCTATCTCACCAAGCCAGAACCGCAGGAGACGCTCACCGCGTTCTACCGCCGCACCCGCCCGTCGCGCAGCGGCTGGGCGCCGATAGCGGCGCTGGCGCCCGACGTGAAGGTGACATCGAGTGGGTTGGCGAACCTACTCGACTGGGTGGCGGGGTGCGTACTGATCTACGGTGTGCTCTTCGGGATTGGGAAACTCCTGCTCCACGAGACCGGCGTGGGACTGCTCCTGCTCGCGATTGCGGCCCTCGGTGGATTCGTGATCTACCGCGATCTGACCAAGCGAGGCTGGGCTACCGTGGTGGAGTAACCGCGTCCACCACGAGATCGGCGATGCGCCGGCGCACCTGAAGAATCTTCGTGTTGGCGCGGGTCGGGTTGACCCGGTTGGACAGGAGAATAATGAAGAGGTCTCGGTCCGGATCGATCCAGATCGACGTGCCGGTGAAGCCGGTATGACCAAACGCGCGGGGGCCGAGCTTGGTCCCCGCGCTCGAGTTGTCAGAGGGCGTGTCCCACCCCAACGCGCGTGAGGACCCCGGCGGGATCTCCTGGCGGCGCGTGAATTCCACGACCAAATCGTGTGGCAGGAACGCTCCGGTGCCGCCGGCGGGACGTCCCGGCGGAATGCGGCTGTCGAGCAGCCACTGGGCGAACCTGGCCAGGTCGGGCGCGTTCGAGAACAGGCCCGCGTGCCCCGAGACACCTCCCAGGCGTCCCGCGTTCTCGTCGTGCACCTCGCCGTGTAGCATCCGATGCCGAAATGCCGTGTCGTTTTCGGTGGGGGCGATGCGCGTGCGCCAGCTCTCGGGTGGCAGGTATCGTGTCGATCCCATGCCGAGCGGCCCGAACACTCGCGCATCCAGGAACGCGTCGAGCCGCTGGCCTGTGATTGCTTCGACGGCCTGCGTGAGCGCGATCGCGCCCAGGTCCGAATACACGAACGTGTCACCGGGTTGACGCAGCAGCGCCGTCGTGTCGACGAGCGCGAATGCGCCCTCTCGCGTCGATGATTCCGCGAACAGCCGCCGCCACGCCGGGAGCCCTGAGGAATGCGTGAGCAGGTTGCGAATAGTCACGCGCTCCTTGCCCGGTCCCTGAAAGGGCGGCACGTACTTCTGCACGGGCGCATCGAGATCGAGCTTGCCGGAGTCCACCAGCATCATCGCCGCCGTCGTGAGCCCGATCACCTTGGTGAGCGACGCGAGATCGTACATCGTTTGCGGCGTGACCGGCCGCGGATCGCCGGTGGCGTAGTGACCGACGGCCGTGAGCAGCAGGACCGTGTCGTGGCGCCCGACGGCGATTACCGCGCCGGGAAACGCACTGTCGACCTGCGTGCGCAGATACGCGACGACCTGGTCAAATCCTCGTCGGGGCGAGGCCTGCGGCGGCCCGGCCGCCGGCCGCCCGGCGCACCCGAGCGCCAGCGTGGTGAGCGCGACAGCCGTCCCACGCCTCACGGGATGATGACGCGCGCGGGCGGCTTTGGCGGGGGCACCGTCGAATCGGACACGACGAGCCCGTGGCCGATCACGTACCCGGGGGGAATGCGGATCGGCAACTTCCCCCGGATCGGCGACCAGCCGAGCAGCGCGCGCGCCGCCGCTTTCTCGGCAACCCGCGCGCTGCTCCAGGCGACGAGATATGACTTCACCGTCGGCGTTTGGCTCAACAAATACGGACTTCCGAGCGCTACCAGCACGGTGGGCTTCAGGGAATCCGTGACGGTGATGAGGCGGGCGAGCGAGTCGGGCAACGCGATGAACCCGCGGCCCGAGATCGGCCGCACACTGGCCGCGAAGATAACGGTCGGCGCTCGAGCGATGACCACGCGCGCCGAATCGTACGAGGCCTTCCCCGACATGGGCCAGAGCCGGAAGAATCCCACCGTATCGCCGCCGGCACGCAGCAGCTCGAGCATGCGCTGTCCCGCGAAGCTGTTCAGCTCATCGCCGTAGGCGATGATCGCCATCCGGCTCTGCGTGCGGCGCAGCCGCGCGATCGTTCCGGCGGTGTCGCGGACCAGCGTCATTGAGCGCTGCGCGATTCCGTCCGCCGCATCCAGAAAGGCCTTCGTGCCGACGACCCGGGCGATCGAATCGAGGGCAACCGTGCGTCGCTTGAACAGCCCGAGCCCGCTCTTGATCTCCAACATCCGCCGCACCGAGGCATCCAGCCGCGCCGCCGTGATGCGTCCCGTCTGGAGGGCCGTGAGCATCGAGGCGATCGCCGAGTCGGGATCCGCGGGCATGAGCAGCAAGTCGGAGCCCGCTTCGAAGGCGCGCACCGCGGCTTCACCCGCGCCGTACTTCGTGACGATGGCGCCCATTTGCAGCGCATCGGTCACCACCAGGCCGCCAAACTTGAGCGAGTCGCGCAAGACGCCGGTGAGCACCGAGGCGGAGAGCGTCGCCGGTGCATCACCAGTGAACGCCGGGAACGCGATGTGGGCGCTCATGACCACCTTGGCGCCCGCGTCGATGCCGGCGCGGAACGGCACCAGCTCGACCGAGTCGAGCCGCGTGTAGCCGGCGCGAATAGCGGGCAGGCCGATGTGCGAATCGACATCCGTGTCGCCGTGCCCGGGGAAGTGCTTCAACGTGGACAGCATCCCGTTGTCTTGCAGGCCGCGCACATACGCCTGCACCAGCCGCGCCACCGCGTGCGGGTCCTCGCCGAACGAGCGGATATTGATGATGGGATTGAGCGGGTTGTTATTGACGTCGGCATCGGGCGCGAAATTCACGTGAATGCCGACCGCGCGGCCCTCGAGCGCCGCCACACGGCCGATCATGTAGGCATCGCGCGCATCGCCGGTCGCGCCGGCGGCCATGATCTGCGGGAACGCCGTGGCGCCGACGACGCGCATCGCCGCGCCCCATTCGAGATCGGCGGAGATGAGTAGCGGAAGCTTGGAGCGCCGCTGGAGCTCGTTGAGCTTGGTCGCAATATCGTACGGCCCGCCGACGGAGATGATGATCCCGCCGACCTCGAGCGTGTCGACCCAGCGCTTCGCGATCTGGAGCGTGGAATCGTCCAGCGCCGTATAGCTGCCGTTGAGCCAGGGCACGACCAGCTGGGCGATTTTCTGGCGCGGCGTCAGCCGAGTGAGGATCTCCGTCGCCTCGCGGCCCGCCGCAGACTCGTGATCGCCGGTCGTGCGCGCACGCGTTGCACCGCTCGACGCGCACCCCAGTGTCGCAGCCAATACTGCGAGCGCCCAGCCATTGCGAAACATCGGGGGCCTACTCCTCCTTGGGATGTCCGAGTCCGGCAATGCGCCGTCGAGCAACCGAGATCGGCGTCGCGCAAAAAACGCTCACAACCGATACGTTTCTCGAATGACTCGTGGGCATGCCCTGTTGGTGTCGAGCCTGATCGCCGGTTGTGCGTCCCCGCAGGGACGGGCCCAGGTCCGCCCCGGCATCGAAGTCGTGCTGTCCGACTCGGCGCACCTGATCGCGGGGAAGCGCCTCGGCCTGCTCACCAATCATACAGGAATCGATCATCTCGGCCGGCGTGACGCCGATCTCCTGCTCGCGGTGCGGGGCGGCCGCCTCACGGTGCTGTTCAGTCCGGAACACGGCTTTCGCGGCACGGAAGACCACGAGGGACTCCCCGATGGCCGAGACTCGGCGACCGGCCTCCCAATCTATAGCCTCTATGGGGGATCGCGTAGCGCGGCGCGTGCGGCGCTCGATTCGATCGATGTCCTGCTGATCGACCTGCAGGACATTGGCGCGCGGTACTACACCTACATCGCGACCGCTGCGAGTCTGATGCGTGACGCCGCACGCGCGGGCAAACGCATCCTGGTGCTCGATCGGCCCAACCCCGTCGCCGGCGCCGCTGTCCAGGGAAACGTGCGCGATCGCCTCGCCGATCCTGATTCGCAGCTGGTCGGTTTTCTACCCGTCCCGATGCGCCACGGGATGACGTTGGGGGAGATGGCGCGCATGGCCGACGACCTCATGGGTCTTCGTGCGGATCTCATCATCGTTCCCGCGGCGGGCTGGAATCGCGCGCGGTTCTACGAGGGAACGGGGCTTCCGTGGGTAAAGCCGTCGCCGAACATGCCGGACATCGAGAGTGCGCTGAGCTATCCGGGTTTGTGCCTCTTCGAGGGCACGAATCTCTCCGTGGGCCGCGGCACCGCCTTTGCATTCCAGGTGCTGGGCGCACCATGGCTCGATCCCGCGAAGATCATCGAGCGCCTCCCCCCCCAGGCGATTACCGGCGCTGACGTCACGCCCACGGAGTTCACTCCGCTCGCGCCCACTGACGGCAAGTATGCCGGCGTTCCGCTACGTGGACTGCGGGTTCGCGTGCGCGACCGCGAGCACTACGACCCGACGAAGCTCGCGGTCGCGGTGCTCGCCGCATTGCGCGCGATGCATCCCGGGCAATTCCAGTTTCGCGCGGCAAGCTTCGATCTGCTTGCCACCGGACCGGAGCTGCGGACCGCGATCGAAGCTGGACGCTCGCCGCAGGAGATCTGGGAGTCGTGGGAACCGGATCTCGCACGATTCCGCGAGATCCGAGTGAAGTACCTGATATACTAGCTGTCCCCCCGATTAGTGATCCCGCGACTCGGGTTGCGGGCGGAATTGCACCGTCACGGGCTGGTCTAGCCTGATGCGCAAGCGTTGGCCCGCGCCGAGCCGCAGCTGGTCGCCCTCGGTTGCCACCGCGACGCCGGTGCCGATCGCGGCGCCCACGATGGCGCCCTTCGCGCCGCGCAGGACCCCGCCCACCACAGCGCCACCGCCGATCTCCAATGCGCTTTCCGTCGCGTCGCTCTTTCCCTTCACGGAGAACATCTCGGTCGAGATTGAATGGGTGCGGCCGTCGAGCTCAAGCTCGGTAAAGTGGAGTGCCAGTTCGGGAGCGCCGGCGATGCGCCCGCCCCCCTTCACGTGGGTGACTACGCCCCGCAGGGTGATCCCGCTCGGGACCGTAGTCTCGTCGTCCAAACCGACCGCATGTACCGTGTGGAGTGTGACGTGGTCACCGACGCTGGTGCGGTCAGTCGACAGGGATTGCTCGAGCTCGGCGACGAACATGGTGCCGCTGGGGATCGTGGCTGTCGTTGTCTCGCCGCTGTGGCCGAGCATCACGGCCGCGGCGATGCCGACTCCGACGATCGCCGTCGGCAGGGCGAAGCGAACCAGCTTGGTGGTGTCGATCATAGCTGTATCCTCCCTTGCACGCGAAGTACCCGCGTGCGCCCTGAAGAGCCCTGTTTGTAGCAGATCGTAACGTCTCGGTCGGCAACACAAATGTTTTCAGGCGCCTGTGGGTTAATCCCTGTGTGCTCGGCTTGCGGAGGCGGTCCCGGGCTCCATCGTACTGCGCGTGCCCACACCCATCTCCCATGCCGTTGTTGGTTACGCACTCGGAGTGTGGACTCAACATGGTGTACCAGTCAGGCGGGTGTGTATTGCCGCGGCTGC
>JBLNGI010000181.1:0-15262 GCA_050264615.1 Gemmatimonadota bacterium | reverse complement strand
TTGGGAGGCCGATGGCCTGATGGTGGATCCGGAGAAAACGCTGCAGGCGTGCAGCACTGCCGGAATAAAGCGCCGCAGCGCTGCCATATCGCGCGGTATCCGGGCCCCCGCTTGACTTTTCGGGGCCGCGTGTCGATTGTTCGCGCGAGCGCAGTAGCCAGTGACCGATCCGAGGACCTGGGGCAACGTCTCCGGTCCTCGTTGTGTTTGCGGAGCTGGCGCGCTCGACCGGCGTCGGATACACCGTTCGCGCCCTTATTCCAAGGCCGCGCGGCGCCGGGAACATGAGTGAACAGGAGTTTCATCAGATGGCACGTATGACCGGTACCGTGAAGTGGTTCAACGACGCGAAGGGGTTCGGTTTCATCACGCCCGAGAACGGCGAGAAGGACTGCTTCGTGCATCACACCGCGATTCAGGCGGAGGGCTACAAGTCCCTGGCCGAAGGCCAGCGGGTCGAGTTCGACGTCGTGCAGGGCCAGAAGGGCCCGGCGGCGCAGAACGTCGTCAAGCTCTAACCACCGCGGTACATCAGAAGGAACGGCGCCCTCTTCGGAGGGCGCCGTTTTCTTTGAGGACCTGCTGCTTATTTCCTCAGATAGGCGTCGGTCTTCTTGAGCCAGTCCTCGCGCGGCGGAGAGAACACGTCCACGTCGAGCGTATCCTCGAGCGCGTGCGCTTCGTGCGGCACGTTGCCGGGCAGATGCAGCACCTCCCCGGCGTGCACGACGACTTCCTCACGCGGCTCGTCTCCGATGAAAAACTTGAGCGCGCCGTCCAGCACGTAGGTGAGCTGCTCGTTGTGATGCGAGTGCTTCGGGACGATGCAGCCCTTCTTGAGATAGACGTGCGCCAGCATCATCCGCTCGCCGGTGATCAGGCGACGCGACAGCTTCTCGTTCAGCTCCTCGATCGGGAGCTGGTCCCAGCGATGCCATGTAGCCCGCGTCGCGCTCACAACACTCTCCGATGAAGTCGCGTGCCAACGCTACCGCGCATGCGACCCGACGTCAAAGTCTGCATATTCTGGCCTCGTGACACACTCATCCGACGGAGGGGTTCGACGCCGAGGCCGATTACTCAGGATGACAAGCCTCGCTTCGACGCCTAGCTTTCTGCCTCCCAGCTTCACTGATGCTGTCTCACCCCTATTCCCAAAGTGGGCATGACTACCGAACTACGTGATTTCCTCGAGATCCCCTACGACGAGCTCGAGGACCGGAATCTCGCTGCGAAGAAACAGCGCCTCGACCGCGTTGCACCCGACAAGATCCAGGAGGAGCGCCTCAAGTACCTCACCGACGAGAAGCGCATCAAGGCCGTCACGGTCTGCTTTACGGATCTCGAAGGCCGGTTCCACATGCTGGACTACGACAAGAAGTTCTTGCTCGCCTCGGTCGATAATCTCACGTTCGACGGCTCCTCGATCCGCGGTTTCTCGCGTCAGCAGGAGTCCGATCTGCGCCTGCGCGTGGACTGGCCGGCGTTCTACTGGCTGCCCGCCGACGTGTTTGGTCCCGGGAAAGTCCTGGCGATGGCCGAAGTGCTGGAGCGCGACGGCGCGCCCTACGGCGCCGACTCCCGTGGCCTGCTGAAGCAGTACTCCGAGAAGCTGTTCGCCAAGGACGGCACGACGTGCTTCGCGGCCAACGAAATCGAGGGGTTCCTCTTCAAGGGCCGCGATGCCGAGCGGCGCTATCACGAGACGGGGAAGTTCGAGTTCATCTCCACAGGCGGGTACTACCACTCGCTGCCGGGTGATGCGCTCCGCCTCTTCATCGATACCGCGGCGGAGGTGCAACGCGCGATGGGGTTCGCCAACGAGAAGGATCACCCCGAGGTAGCGCCGTCGCAGTTCGAGATGAACTACAACTACGCCGAGGCGGTCATCGCCGCCGATCAGGTGCAGTTGTACAAGCTGTTGTCACGGCAGGTGGCGGCCCGCATGGACATGACCGCCTGCTTCCTGCCCAAGCCGGTGACGGGCGTCAACGGCAACGGCATGCACACCAACGTCTCCGTGGCGCGCAAAGGCAAGAACCTGTTCTGGGACGAGAAGGGCCAGGACCAGCTGTCGCAGCCCGGTTGGGATTTCATCAAACGAATTCTCTCCAGCGGCGCGGAGATCTGCCTGCTGCTCAACTCCAGCGTGAACAGCTATCGCCGGCTCGACCCGCACTTCGAGGCGCCGAATCAGATCAAGGCCTCGCCGATCGATCGCGGCTCGATGATCCGCATTCCGTTGGGCAACGAGCGATCCAAGCGCGTGGAGGTGCGCTCGATCGCGCCCGATGCCAACCCGTATCTCGCGATCTACACGATCTTCAAGACCGGTCTCGAGGGTCCGATGGATGCCGGGAAAAGCGACGGCGCGAAGTACCTGTCGGACAACATCTATGATGCGATTCGACTGCATCTGGGCAGCCGCTTCCTGAAAGAAGCGCTGGGCGAGGATGTCCACGGCAAGTTTGCCGAGCTGAAGCAGATGCAGGCGGACCGGTGCCCCAAGGCGCTCGGGGCGGAAGTGAAGGCCGCCGAGATCCAGTTCCATCACGAGGTGACGAACCAGTATCTCTGGTCGAAGTTTTAGTCCTTACCCCTGCTCCGGAGGGACAACCGATGCGCGGCCCCACGTGCCGATCTGCGCCTCGTCGACCGTTGCAACGCCGGAGCGTGTCGGGATGACGTCGGCGGGGTCCATGTGGAGTAGCATTGGCGCCAAGCGCTCGCCGAGCAGCAAGCGACGGGCGACATGGCCGAGCTGCCCGGCAGCGTAGCGCGCCTCGCTCGCCAGCTGCGGGTAGCCCGAGAGCGACGCGCCGATCCGCTCCAATGAGCGGCGCGATCGCTCCGAGATCTGATCCCATCCGCCCATCCACTCGGTCAACGCCCGCATGAAGGCAAGCGGCGTGTGGAACGCATCGCGCGGCGGCTGCGGAGCCTCGATCCGGCCGTGAAAGACCTGCAGATCGGGCGCTGACGCGTACGGCTCGACACTGAGGAAGCCGCGCTCGTCGGCGGCGAACACAACATCCAGGCCGCGCTCCTTGGCGATGCCGCGGATGACGTGTTTCATCCGCAAGTCGTCGCATTCCTCGATCAGCAGATCCACGCCGTCGAGGAAGGCGCCTAGGTTCGATTCCCTGACGCCGTCGGCAAAGACCCGGATGTCGAGGTACGGATTGATCTTCGCGATGCGGCGGGCCACGAGAACCGCCTTGTTTTCCCCCAGATCGTCGCAGCCCGCGTGCAGGCGGTTCAGGTTGGAGAGATCGAGACGATCGAAATCAGCGAGCACGATCGTGCCGCACAGATGCTCCTGAGCCACCGTCACGGCCGCCTCGCCCCCGACCGACAGTCCGACCACGGCGACGCGCTTGTCGCGCAGCCGTAGCTGCTCTTCGCGGGTGATCTTGTCCTGGTTTCGGTTCGTGATGACATCGAAGTAGTCCTCGCGATCGAGCACGTGCACGACTTTGGACTCCCAGGGGAACCAGACCCACGTGCCGTAGGCGTCACGGTCGCCGCAAGCCCTTACCACCTGCTCGGTGAACGCGGCGCGGGCGGCAGCTTGGTCGGTCGAGGGGAGCCGCACGGCGGCGAGGTCGTGGAGCTGTCGTTCGATGGTGTCGACGACGGTGAGGCCCAGCTCCACGCACGCGGCCTCGAGCCGATGTCGCTGACCCGGCTCCACCTGCACGAACCACGGTTGCCAGCTCGAGCGGAACGTTTCCCGCATTGACGGAATAGCGTTCAGAAGCCACCCGAGGTCCCCGCGGCTCGTCGCGACGTTCACAGCTCGAGCTCCCAGGTCTGCCCCACCAGGTCCTTGCCGAAGCTGTGGTGCTTCTCCTCGTGAACGAGGTGGAAGCCGGTGCGCTCGTAAATGCGGCGCGCCGCGTGGAGGACGTCGTTGGTCCACAGCATCATTTTCCGATAACCCGTTTGCCGCGCGAACCGGATGCATTCGTCGACCAGCCGGGTCCCGATGCTGAGGCCGCGTGCCTTGGGTTCGACGAGCAACAGCCGCAGCTGCGCAACCGTTTTCGAGCGACTGACGAGGAAGACACACCCCACGTTCTCGCCGTTCTGCTCGGCGATCCAGCACCGCTCGCGCCGCGGGTCGAAGCGGCGCACGAACTGCGCGACAATTTCGGCGCACAGCGCCTCGAACTCTTCGTTCCACCCGTACTCCAGCGCATACAGCGCGCCGTGACGCTGCACGACCCAACCCATGTCGCCGGGCTGGGGCGGCCGGAGGATGTAGGGGACCTTGTGCTCGGGCGGGGCGCCGAGCATCGCCTCGATCGCACGCATCGCCTGAACGAGCCGGTCCTGTTCGGTGGGGGGGAGGCGCTCGAGCATGGCGCCGATCTCCTCGTGCGAGCGCGCGTTGATCTGCGCGAAGGCGACCTTCCCTTTTTCGGTGAGTGAGAGCAGCTGCTCCCGACCGTCGGTGGGCGACGGCTGCTTGGCGACCAGGCGGCGCTGCTGGAAACCGCGCAGCATCCGGCTGAGATAGCCTCCATCGAGGCCCAGCTCCTCGCCCAGTGTCTTGGCGGTGACGCGCTCGTGATGGGCCAGCTCGTAGATCACGCGGCCTTCAGTCAGCGAGAACGGGCTGTGGAGCAGATGCTCCTGGAGTACGCCGATCTGACGCGTGTAGAAGCGGTTGAAGCGGCGCACGGCCGCCACCCGCTGCTCGAGACTGGGGACTGCCGCCACCGTTGCTTCCACGACTACCGCCCTAGGATGTGTTACATGATAACGTCACCTTGTTAGTTGACTTTGTCAAGTATAATCCTGGTCGGAGGCGGCGGCGGCAGGGTCTTACTGGCCAAAACTCCGTGTGAACTTGACCATCAGGCTCGCCCGTGCCGTGCTCGGAATCGGCGGGCTCATCCGGTCACGATCGAGATTGGCTTGCTGGCCGTACACGATCCACAGATCGTTTCCCTCGCCCGCGTTGTAGCGAAACCGGATATTCGCCGTGAGCAGATCGGCGAGACTGTTGGCCTGGATGACCGCGCTCAGCGAAACTTGCGGTGTCGCCGAGGCGAGCACGCGCAGCCGTGCCAGCCGCGACCACTCACGCTCGCCGCGATTCCGGAACTCCACGCGATCCACCTGCAGATCCGCCGAGACGCGCAGATGCGCCGACGCGCGCCATTCCGGCTTGAGCACCAGCGAGTACAGGGTGCCGTCGAAGTACTCCCCGGCGCGCACGCTCCCGCCCACCACCGCGCGCGGCCCGGTCGGCGCGGCGAGATCGAGCGCCGCCCACCGTGCCGTGTATCGCCCAGCCGGAACCGTGGTGCCGGGCGTGGGCGCGAACATCGCCGGCAAATCGTCCTCCTGGCGCGCCCCGGTCAGCTTCCACACGGCGCCGCTCGGCAGCTCGAGCTCCACGTTCCCCTCGCTGATCGACGCGTCGAATTCGCCCGCCGCGTTACGGTACGCCAGATCCACGGAGCCCGCGATACGCAGCTGATGCCCGGCCTGGGAGACGACGCGGCCGTAGCCGAGCTCCGCGTACGGCATGATCAAATCGGCGCGCTCGACATAGCCCAGCGCCGGTGAATACCGCGCCCCCGTAGTCGCGACCGCGGCCCGATACCAGACGCCGCGGTTGCGCCGTCGCATGAACCGCACCCGCAGCGCACCGCGTGGGACGACCCCGTCCTCAGGCCCCGCCACGACATCCCCGGCGAGGCCAACCGCCGCGAACGAGACGTAATGATCTCCGCCCAAGTTCACATCGCCGTCCACGCCAAACCCCGTTTGCGCGGAATGCGCCGTGACCCACGATGTGATCATCATCCCGGCCCAGGAATTCGCGTTCAGCAGGCGGCGGCGGAGTCGCAGCACTCCGGTATTCTCCGATGCTCCGGCTGAGGTGTGCCCGGTTTGGGCGTCGAACGCTCCGACATCCCACCCCCGGACCTGTCCGACCAGCCGAGCCCCGCCAAGGATCCGGACCGGCTCACCGGCGGGGGTCAGGCCCACGCGCCGGCTGTTGAACAGCAGGTCGTTCGCGCTCGTGCGCACTTCGAAAACCCCGGCGCGCTCGACGAAAAACGCGCGCCGCTCTGGAAAGAACAACGGATATCGCGTGAGATTCACACGCTGATCATCCACTTCGGTTTCGGCGAAGTCCGTGTTCGCCGTGAGATCGAGCGTGACGCTCGGCGTCACCGCCAGCTTGAGATCACCGCCGCCTTCCAGCCGGTCGTCGCGGGTCCAGGGCGAGAGGACTGGGTCTGGCGTACGCGCGCCCTGCAAACCGCCCAGGACGTACGGGGTGACCCGCAGACTCCGGCCCGGGCGGATGTTCTCGACCGACACGCGCTGCCAGCGCGACGGCTTCCAGAGGACGAGCGGCGCGGACGGCTCAATGGCAGGGAATGTGACGCGCTCATTGAGGTGAGAGGTCAAGCGGTTGATGGTCAGACCGAATTCGACGCGACCAGCGTTCGTCGCGAATCGCAGCGTCGAAAAAGGAATGCGGAATTCGGCGTGCCAGCCGTCCGGGCGGCGTTGAGTCGCCAGCTCCCACACCCCATTCCATCCCGGACTGAGGCCATCCTCACTCTGCGCGTCGTTCGCGATGCTCCAATCGTTGCGCTGCCCGCCGGGCGTCGTCGAAAACGTTACGGCGTTTTGCCGATCGCCGAACGTGTCGAACCCGATGTTGAGGAAGTCGCCCGGCGCGTCGTCGTCGCGGACCATCGAGCTGGCGCGCACGCCGCCCGGGTGTCCCTCCCACGCATCGATGACCACATACAACGCGTCGTCGTCGTATGCCACTCGTGCGACAGTACGCTCGCTCGGCTCGCGGCCGTACGTCGGAAGATGAACCGTCATTGGCAGCGGCGGCACCGCCTGCCAGGCAGGATCGTCGCTCCGCCCGTCGATCCGAATGGGGCCAGTGAGCCGCGGGAGTGGCCAGGCCGTCTGGCGATCGAGCGGCGCTGCCGCCGGAGCCGCAGCACCGGTGGCTTGCGCGGATGCCGGCGTGTTAGCCGATATCGCGAGTATTAGGCCGACGATCGTGAATCGATAGCGAACCACAAGCCACCTCTCGATGCGTGACGCACGCGAGCGTACAAGAAGAGCGCCAGTGCGGCTATCCCAAATTGGACGTCAATGTTGTGCTCGAGCACGGCGCATCAGGACGGCGCCGGCGACACATACGATCGCACCCAGCACCGACAGCGCCGCGACGTGCTCCCCACGCACCGCGATGCCGAGGACGAGCGAGACGCCCGGTATCAGGAACGTTGTTGCCGAGGCGCGGGTCGGGCCGACCCGTGCCGCAGAGATCGTGAGCACGACGTAGGCGATCGCCGTCCCGAACGCTCCGAGCGCGAGGAGCGACAGCAGCGGCGCCGGCGTCCAGTTCGCCGCGAGCAGGTCAGGCAGGCCGAGCGGCGCCGTGAGCACGAGGGCGACCGCCTGTGCGCGCCAGATGACCGCGAGCGCGCCGTGACGCTGCTGCAGCGGTACGGCAATCGGCAGCACGAAGCCGTAGCAGATCACGGCGGCCAGGATCAGCAGGACACCGATGGCGCTGCTGTGACCTTCATAGAACGACGGCCATGCCATGAGGACCGCGCCGAGCATACCGATCGCCAGTCCCACGAGGACACCACGCGGCGGCACGCGCCGTGAGTGAAACGCTTCAACCGTCGCCGTGAACAGCGGGATCGTGCCGTTCAGCATCCCTGTCAGCGCCGACGACACGCGCTGCTCCGCGAAAGGAAACATGCTGAGCGGGAAGGCGAGCCAGATGAGACCGAGCAGCGCGAGGCCACCCCAGTCTTCCCGAGGTATCGCGCGCCGAGCTGCCGGGAACAGACCAAGTGTCAGGAAGCCCACGAGGATGCGGACGAAGGTCACGCCGCTCGGACCGATCGCCTGAAGACCCTCGGCAATGAAGAGGAATGACGTACCCCAGATCGCTCCCGGGACAATCAACAGCAGCCAGTCGCTCAGGCCGCGGCTGTGCGCGCTCGCGGCGTCGGAACGCGCAGCAATCGACGTCATGCCGCCTCCCCCCGCGGGGCGTAGAGCAAGGCGAGGAGGAGCGCGCCGGCCGATGCCGAGAAGACCGAGTAGTCGAGCGGCTCCTTGAGGCCAAAGGAGATCGCCATCGCGGTACCGAACAGAAACAACAGACTGGCGGCGCCGAGCGCGGTCCAGCGCACGCGGATGCCGAGCACCAGCGATATGCCAAGGGAGAGCTCAGCGATGGTGGCGGCCCAGGCCAGGAACGGGATGGTGAACGCCGGCATGAAGGAGTTCACCTGTCCCGTGTAGGCGAGGAACTTCGGAAAGTGATCGAGGTCCAGCGAGCCGTCCCACAGGCCGAACCGGCTGGCGACCGCGGAAAGAAATGCGGCCCCTATAGCCACTCGAGCGTACAGCAATGCGAAGCGCCGCACGCGCGCGGGCGTCAGGCGCTTGCCCAAGCCGGACGGAGTGAGACGTTCGAGCGATGACGTGGCGCTATTCATGAGACGGCTCCGCGATCCCCACGCATGTGACGCTGGGCAACACGACCACGAGCGCCTGATGTTCCCGGTGCGTGCGCGGCTCGACGATTCGTCGGAACTGTCGATGTCTGATGACTGATCTTGAGCATTTCGTAAGCTCCTCCGGCACAGACTAGCTGGGCACAGCGGTATAGCACAATGAGCCATTTACCATAAATTGGATGTACCACTTATGCCGAAAGCACGCGCGACTCTGCCGCTGATGCTGCCTCCGCGGGCACCCGGGACAACTGCCCATGGCTGGCTCGCGGCCGCGCTGCGCGCGGAGATCCTGGCCGGCCGGCTGTCTCGCGGGACCCGACTCCCCAGCACGCGCGACCTTGCGACGCAGTATCGCCTCGCACGCGGCACCGTTGTCGGGGTGATCGCCGGGCTGAAGACCGAGGGCTACGTGCACGGACGCGTGGGATCGGGGACGTATGTCAGCGTCGTTCTTCCCGACGACCTCCTCTACACCGGCGCGCGGGCAGGCAGGCCCCCCATCAAGGCGCCGTCGCGACGCGTCTCGGCGTTTGCGCGCCGCGTGCATCTCTTTCCGTCAGCAGAATCGCGGCCGATGCGCGCGTTTCGAGCGAACGTGCCGGACGTCGCGCTATTTCCAAAGAGACTATGGGCACGGATCGCAGGCCGGCGGCTGCGCCGGGCGGGCGCGCGTGAACTGCTTGATTGCGACCCGCTCGGCTACCGTCCGCTGCGCCAGGCGATCGCCGACTACCTGACTCACTCCCGTGGTGTCCATTGCATGGCCGATCAAATCGCGGTTGTCTCGGGTTCGCAGGAAGCGCTGGATCTGGTGGCACGCGTCCTGCTCAACCCGGGCGATCGCGTGTGTATGGAAAACCCTGGTTATGTCGGAGCATCGCTCATCTTCAGGGCAGCCGGGGCGCGCACGACGATGCTGCGCGTGGACGAGCAAGGCATGGTTGTCCCCGGCGCGCGCGCCGTGAGATGTCGGCTCGCCTACGTCACGCCGGCACATCAATTCCCGCTGGGGACGACGATGACCTTGCAGCGCCGCTTGCAGCTGTTGGAGTGGGCCCGCGCGTCGGGCGCGCTGATCCTCGAGGACGATTACGACAGCGAGTACCGCTATGCCGGCCGGCCCGTCCCCGCGCTCCAGGGTCTGGATCGCTCCGGTCGCGTGCTGTTTACCGGCAGCTTCGGGAAGGTGTTGTTTCCTGGACTGCGGCTGGGGTACCTCGTGACTCCACCGGATCTCGTTTCATTCTTCGAGTCGACGAAATCCCTCACCAGCCGGCATGCCCAGCTGCCCGACCAGGTGGTGCTGTGCGACTTCATTACCGAGGGGCATTTCGGTCGCCATGTGCGCCGCATGCGGGAGATCTACGCGCAGCGACTGGCGGTACTCGTCGAGAGCGCTCGCGCTGAGCTCGCCGGGTTGCTGGAAATCTCCGGCGTCGAAGCGGGACTGCAGACCGTCGGGTGGCTGCGCGAGGGCCATGACGGCGAAGCAGCGGCGCGCGCCGCGGCGGCCCGTGGCGTCGAAGTGACGCCGATCAGCCGCTTCTATCGGGGCGGCCGGATGCCGCGCGACGGCCTGCAGATCGGATTCGCCGCAGTGGATCAGCCAGAGATCAGACGGGGCGTACGCGACCTGGCCAGAGCGCTGGAAGAAAGTGGAGGGCGCTAGTCATCCAACCTGCCCATCGTCAGGTTCACGGTAGTTCCCGTCATCCCGCTCCCTTTGTCGGACGCCATGAACACCGCCACGTTCGCCATCTCCTCGAGCCAAGAACCCGCCACGCAGGTCGATGAACGGCGCGAGCACCCGCGTGGCGATCGTGAGCGTCATGAGCCGCCGCGCCTCGGCGGATCCGCCAGCCAAAACGATGTCCTTGACGACCGCTTCGACCGGTGCTCGGTGGCGCCCGGTGAGAAAAACGTTGGCCCCCTCGCGCGCAAAGGCACGGGCAACGGCGCCGCCGACTCCACCGCCGGCTCCGTAGATCACCGCGACCTTGTGCTTCAGCAGCATGTCTGGGTCCTCCTCGCGTTAGTGTTTTGCAGCGGCCATAACGATGATCACCGCGTCCGGCTGCCCCGGCCAGCCGACGACGGGCGTAGCCGGGCCGATGGGGCCACCCATTGCGTCCTGTGTGGCGAACGGAACGTAGAACATGTAGTGGGGCGGATGCGTCCACAGCTTCTTGGTGATGGCGTTCCAGGCGTAGTTTTCCGGCGCCAGCATGTAGATGATCCCGGGCTTCCGGGGCGCGCTGAGGCGGCCGTCCCGATACGCTGCGGCGATGCGCTGCTTCACTTCGTCTTCCGGCACTCCGCTGGCCCGGAGCTCCTCGCGGTAGATCCGCGCCTTCAGCGTCGTGGCACTGCCCTCCGCATCGTAGCAAGTCGGTTCGACAGTCTCGAGCAGCTCTCGCTCGACGAGGCAGCTGAACCCGTTGCTCCCGGTGCTGGTCTGGACGTAGCCCGTGGAGGTCAACACACACATGGAGGCGCGGCTCGAGATGTCCTCTGGAGCCGTGCTGCGAGCCAAGCGTGTCTGCTCTGCGGCGCTCATCGCGGTCAAGAGCGGCAGCGGTCGGGACGGCGCCGGGACTGAGGCGCCCTGCGCTGCAGCGACACGCACCAGCGTGACGCCGACAAGTACGGCACTGGTTCCTAGGGCCAACCTCATGTTCACGGTTCCCTCCGGTTCACGCCAGTATCATCATATCGAGAATCAAACGCGGCAGGGCGCTCGCAATGTTCCGTGGGAGCTAGGGCCATTGCGTCATGCAAGTACCACCACGCCGAAATCCAGCACCTTGACGTGATCGCGCGCGCCCACGAACACGTCGGCCGGCTTGACGTCGCGATGCAGCATCGCGCGCGTGTGCGCGGCGTCGAGGGCTCCGGTGTGACGCGCGCGTCGTGAGGCGGGTATCGGAGGTACTTATCCGCCAGGAGTGATTCGAAATGAAGTTTCAGATCGCAATCGCCACGGTGCTGGTGATCGGAGTGTCCTGTGAAGAATCCGTGGGCCCACAGCTGCCGCCCGGCCCTCACATGATCGTGCGGTTCGGGTTCGCGGACGACCCGACGGGCGCGTCGGACTTCACCGCCCGCGCCTCGCGGGCCAGCCTCCTCGACAGCGTCCGCGCCGAATTCGGCCTTCCGGTGGACCAGCGGCGCTTCCTCAACGGACCGATCCGCGCCGCCGCCTCGGGTGAGAACCTCGGGTGGACATGGGCGTTCACGTTCGACCAGTGGCACCTGGCGGATGCGACGGCGGAGCTGTGTGACGCCACGCCGCAATACGTGCAAGAAAATCTGGCGGACTGGATCGCCGAGGTGGGCGACTACTGTCCCTGGTCGGCGTTCGTGAAGGACACCTCCTGGGTTCCCTGATCCCGAGCGAATTGTCGGACGAACGGCAGCAGCGCCGCGGCGTTGATGGCGTGTGACTGCTTGGGGATTTCCACGCGCCGCGCGCCGGGCACGGCTTTCGCAACCGAGCGCACCGCCGCTTTCAGGCTTTCGGGGCTCTTGGCGCCACCGGCCACGAGCGTGGGTACGCGGATTCCGGCAAGGCGGGCCGCCGGCAATTCGAATCCCCGCATCACAGCGGCGTCATAGGACAGCGTGTGCGCCGTCAGGCGCAGTCCCTTCCAGAACGGCAGCAGCCGCATGATCGCAACGAAGACCGCCGGCACGCCAACGGTCCGCATGAAGAGCCTGAGCGCTGCGTCGCGGTGGTCGCCGGCAAGTAGACGTGCCAGCTCGGCTTCGTAGCGCGCGTGCTCGGATTTGCGGTGGCTGCCGACCATGTACGGCGCTTCGAAAGCGACGAGGCGGCCGAAGGGTGCTCCGGCGGCCGCCGCTTCCAGGGCCAGCGCCGCGCCGGACGAGATCCCGAGGACAATCGGACTCCCGCCCGCCTCGCGACAGACGGCGGCGAGGTCGTCGATTTCCTTCTGGACCGTGTACGGCTTCGTGTCGGTGCTGCCGCCGCGGCCGCGCCGGTCGTATGAGAACACCTGGAAGTCCTTGGCGAACTCGGCGGCAAACTTCCGGAGATACGGGAAGTCTTTGTAGCCCAGGGCTCCCGCGACGAGGACCAAAGCCGGGCCGCTGCCGGAAGCCTCGAATGCGATGCGGGTCCCGTCGCTGGAAAGCACTGTTCCTGTGGATCCTGCCGTCATCGAGCCCCCTCGGTTGCGAGCCGCGTTGGGCGGCTCTACCCAAGCGACGAACCAGAGGCTCCGAAATCGACAACGCCTTTGCGTCAATCCGGGCGAGCTGGGCGGTCGGTATGACGCACGTCGCCATGTTTGCGCGCAGCCTCGTCCGGGCTGGGCTGGTGATGACGGGCGACGGCGGACTCACCGCCGCCGTTCAGGGACGATCGTTTCACCGTGGGCGAGCATCGCGACCAGCCGCGCGATCTGCCGCGCGCGCCCGGCCGGCGTTTTCATGTTATTGGTGCGGAATGCGAGCGCGAACAGGTTCTGGCGCCCGAGCGTCTTGAACTTCCTGAAGGCGCGCGGATTCGCTTTAATCGCGGCCTGCAGGTCGGCGGGGACGGTTGCGGCGGTCGCGCTCCGGATCGGCGCATACGCGGCGGCCCAGCGGCCGTCGGTCTTGGCGGCATCGACCTGGCGCTGGCCGTGCGGTGTCATCCGGCCCGCGGCGATGAGCCGCGCGACGTGCTCGCGATTGAGCTGACTCCAGATGCTCTTCGCGCGGCGCGGTGAGTAGCGCTGCAGGAACGCGCGATCATCGAATCCCTTGCGGATGCCGTCGATCCATCCCCAGCAGAGCGCGACATCGAGTGCCTGCGCGGGCGTGATGCTCGGCACGCCCGAGTCCTTCTTGTAGATCTTGATCCACACTTCCGGCTCGCGCGTGTGGTTCGAGCGCAGCCAGCTCTCGAAGGCGGCTTCTGAGCGGAAAGTCCGGATTCTTCTGGGGTTGGGAACGACGGGCGCCACGCCGTCAAAGTACCATCACATGATTGCCCGTGCCACGCCTCCTCCACTAATGTCAGCCTATTGACAATATCGCCGGCGACGGCACGCGAACGGCTGCGCGCGGCCAAACGCCTGGTCGTTCGACTCGGTGATGACTGGGTCGCAAGCGTACGAGCGTCGCCAAATGCTCCGCAAGTGAGCGGTTTCAGGCAGCGCCCTCTCCCACCGACGCATGTCAAGACTTTGTACCCTCACCAGACGTAGTTCTTGATGCCCGCGAGCTCCTTGCCCAGCGCGTCGGCCGAGTACCCGACGGTGAGGGCGAACGCATAGCCCGGAAACTTCGCGAGCATCGCGTCCTGATAGCGCCTTCTCGAGACATCATCGAATACCCCCGTCCCCGCGGTAGCCTCGAGCGCGCAGCTGCACGCGGTCGCGAAATAGGCCTGTTGTTTGACGATGCCGGAGCGATCGGTGGCCGGTCCGTGACCGACGTAGATCTGGTACTGCGCGAGCGCGCTTTCCAACCGGACGAGGTTGGCAATCCAGCGCAGGATGCTGCCGTCCATCATGTACGTATGGGCCTGGTTGTACACGAAGTCCCCGACGAAGGCGGCGTGTGTGTCGCCGTCCAGGAGCCAGATCGAGTTGGCGTCGCTGTCGCCGCCCGCGCCGAGGTCGAGCACCTGAAAGTCGAGTCCCGCCACGCGGACCGAGTCGCCTCCCTTGACGACGGTATTGGGGTACACCCACCGCGGAATCCATTCTGACTTGAACAGCCCCGACCACTGTTTGTGCTTCGACTGCTCGGAGGCCTTCATCAGGTCGTGAACTGATTGGAGCGCGTAGATCGGCACGTCGCCATTGGGCGCGATGTTGGCGGCGCCGGCGACGTGGTCCGGATGACCGTGCGTGATGAGGATGCCGGCGAGCGGTTTCTGCAGCCCGTCGATCACGTGCTTCAAGTTCGTACTGTCGCTCATCGTCAGTGTCGTGTCGACGAGCACCAGCTCGTTGTCCGTCTCGATCAAGAACGCGTTCGACTTTACGACTTCGTCCTTCGAGACGTAGCTGTGGATTTTTGGCTTCATGTGTGTTTTCTCAAGGCGGGAGTCGCCGGTTGGATGTTCGCGTTCAGATGGAACACGTTCTCCGGGTCCCATCGCTGCCGCCGGGTATCATCGTAGCCTGTGTCGCTCGGACGGATCCACTCGCCCCGAAAACCGTCGATGGCTGCCATGTACCCCTGCCTCCACTGTGCAAGCGGACGTGTAAGAACAGCGCGAACCGTTCGTCTCGTTCCGATCGAGACGCGACACTGCGCATCCCATGGGTTTACGGCGGCTACGCCGGCCTCGAGCCCTGCACTCTGGCGCGGTGCTCCCGCGCGATTGCGATCCCTTTCTCCACAAAGTCCAGGATCGTCGCGAGGTCTCGCTGACTGTACGACGCGGCCAGCGCGTGCATCCGCTTCGCGAGCTCCTCGAACACCGGAAACACGTGGCGGCGCACTTTGTCGAGGTTGATCTCGATGCTCACCTGGCGCCGATCCGCGGGGCTCCGCTTGCGGCGCACGAACCCGGCCCTCTCGAGCCGATCGACGATGCCGGTGACGGCCCCCGTCGTGAGTCCCGTGCGCTGAGCGAGCTGGCCCGGGGTGAGGGGCTCGCCGGCGTCGAGCAGCAGCCCGAGTGCCTTATGATCGGTCGGATTCAGTCCCAGCCGATCGGCGATGCTCTGGTGCAGCAGCACGGTCTCGGTGCTGAGATCGCGCAC
>JBLNGI010000180.1:0-31115 GCA_050264615.1 Gemmatimonadota bacterium | reverse complement strand
CTCCCAGCTCCAAACTCCCAGCTCCTCCTGCAGGCGCTACACCGATTACCGGCCCCGCCGCGCGGCTCGTGGCCAACATGACCGACTCGCTCACGGTCCCGACCGCGACCTCGTTCCGCGATATCTCGGCGAACACGCTCGACACTCGACGCAAGGCGATCAACGCAACGCTCGCCGCGAGCGGGAAAAAGATCTCGTTCACGCACCTGATCGGGTACGCGATCGTGCAAGCGGCCAGGCGGTTCCCCGTGATGACCCACGCGTTTCAGGAGATCGACGGCAAGCCACACCGCGTCGACCCGGCTGCGACCGGCCTCGGGCTCGCCGTCGATGTCGAGAAGAAGGACGGCACGCGCGCGCTCGTCGTGCCCGTGATCAAGCACGCGGAGGCGATGGACTTCGCGGCATTCCACGCGGCCTACGAAGCGCTGGTCGAGAAGGCACGCTCTAACCGTCTCATGCCTGACGACTTTGCCGGCGGTACGATCCAGCTCACGAACCCCGGCACGCTCGGCACCGTGGCATCCGTGCCCCGCCTGATGAAGGGCCAGGGGTCGATCATCGCCACTGGCACGATCCGCGACATCGGCGGCGCGAAGATCATCACGATCACGAGCACGTACGATCATCGAATCATCCAGGGCGCAGAGTCAGGAATGTTCTTGCGTGCTCTCGACGCGATGCTGCAAGGAGAGGAACGGTTTTATGAGCAGGTGACGGAGAGCTTGGAAGGAAAAGGGGTTGGGAGTCAGGAGTTGGGAGTTAGGGCTGCGCCAGCGCCGGAGCCGATCTCGGCACCCGCAACTCCCAATTCCCAACTCCCAACCCCTGGCATCGAGGACCTCAAGTACGTCGCCGCCGCCTACGCGCTGGTCCGGGCGCACAGGAATTTCGGGCATCTCGCCGCCCACCTCGATCCACTCGGCGGCGAGCCGACCGGCGATCCCTCGCTCGACCCCGCTCGACTCGGCCTCACGCCCGAAATCATGGCGCGCATCCCCGCGGAGGGGTTGCGCATCTACGTGCCGGGTCAGACGCTGGCGGAAGCGCTGCCGCACCTGCGCGCGACGTATTGCGGAACGATCGCCTACGAGGTCGAACACATCGGCAGCCACCAGGAGCGCGTCTGGCTGCGCCAGGTGATCGAGTCGGGCGAGCACCGGCGGCCGCTGTCCGCGGACGGCAAGAAACAGTTACTCGCGCGCCTGACCGCGGTCGAAGCCCTGGAGCGTTTCCTTCATAAGGCCTACCTCGGCCAGAAGCGATTTTCGATTGAAGGCCTCGACATGACCGTGCCCATGCTCGACTACACGATCGAGCTCGCGGGGGCGCACGGGACGCGCAAGACGACCATCGGCATGGCGCACCGGGGCCGGCTCAACGTGCTCGCCCACGTCGTGAACGTCCCCTATGAAACCATTCTGGCCGAATTCGAGGGCGGGCGCCGCGAGGAGACGGCCGAATCGGAGGGCGGAACCGCCGGCACGGGCGACGTGAAATACCATCACGGCGCCGAGGGCGTCTATCACACGTCGACCGGCAAGGACGTGGCGGTCACGCTGTCGCCCAACCCGAGCCACCTCGAGGCGGTCAATCCGGTCGTGGAAGGGCGCGCTCGCGCCGATCAGACCGACCGGCACACACCCGATGGCCGCCATGACTACACGCTCGCTCTGCCCGTGCTGCTCCACGGCGACGCGGCGTTCGCCGGTCAGGGCGTGGTGGCGGAGACGTTCAATCTCGCGCGGCTGCGCGGCTATACGACCGGCGGCACCAATCATCTGATCCTGAACAATCAGATCGGCTTCACCACCAATCCGCGCGATGGCCGCTCCACCGACTACTCCAGCGATCTCGCCAAGGGATTCGACGCGCCCATCGTGCACGTGAACGCCGATGACCCCGAAGCCTGTCTCGCGGCGATCCGGCTCGCGATGATGTACCGCGAGAAATTCCACGGCGACGTCGTCATCGATTTGGTCGGGTACCGGCGCTACGGGCACAACGAGGCCGACGAGCCGGCCTACACGCAGCCGATGATGTACGAGCGCATCAAGAACACGCCGACCGTGCGGCAGAAGTACGCGGCGCAGCTCGCCGATCAGGGGGTCATCGCCGCCGCGCAGGCGGACGCCGATTTCGACGCGGCCTATCAGCGGCTGGCCGAGATTCAGCAAAAGGTGAAGTCGGGACAGCGCACGGAAGACACGCAGCGCATCACGCCGAGGAGCGCTCCCGAGCCCGCGACGGCCGTTACCGCGGACGTGCTCGTCAAGCTCAACACCGAGCTCCTGGCCGTCCCCGAAGGCTTTACGATGAATCCCAAGCTTCAGAAGCAGCTCGAAAAGCGTCGGGATGCACTCCAGTCTTCCGAGGGGATCGAGTGGTCACACGCGGAGTCGCTCGCCCTTGCGTCGCTCCTGACGGAGGGCACGCCCATTCGGTTGACGGGTCAGGACACCGAGCGCGGCACGTTCAGCCAGCGGCATCTGGTGCTGCACGATGGGCGCACCGGCCAGTCCTACACACCGATTCAGCATTTGCCTGGCGTTCAGGTGCCGTTCGAGCTCTACAACAGTCCGCTGTCCGAATACGCGTGCCTGGGCTTCGAGTACGGCTACGCCGTCGAGTCTCCGGAAGCGCTGGTGCTGTGGGAGGCGCAGTTTGGCGACTTCGCCAACGGCGCCGAGGTCGTGATCGACCAGTTCCTGATCGCCGGGCTCGCGAAGTGGGGCGAGACCTCGCGCCTGACCCTGCTGCTGCCGCACGGCTACGAGGGTCAGGGGCCCGAGCATTCCAGCGCGCGTCTGGAGCGCTTCCTGGCGCTCGGCGCGGAGGGCAACATCCGCGTCGCCAATTGCACCACGCCGGCGCAGTACTTCCACCTCCTGAGGCGCCAGGCGCTGCATCAGGAGATTCGCCCGCTCGTCGTGATGACGCCCAAGAGTCTGCTCCGCCTTCCAGCCGCGGCGTCGCAGCTCGACGACCTCGTGCTGGGCAGGTTCCGCGCGGTACTGTGGGACCGCGATCGCACATGGCCGGAACGAGTCACGCGATTGCTGCTGTGCAGCGGCAAGATCTATTACGACATCGTCGGCTCACCGCTCCGCTCGGAGATGTCGAACGTGAAGATCGGCCGCATCGAGCTGCTCTATCCGTTCCCGGCGGCGGAAATCGGCGAGTATGCGCGCCGGTACCCGAATCTGAAGGAAGTCGTGTGGGTGCAGGAGGAGCCGCGGAACATGGGCGCGCGCAAGTTTGTGCTGCCCAAGATTCGGGAGGTGCTGCCGCCGTCGGTCACGTTGACGGACGTGTCCCGTCCCGAGCGCTCGAGTCCCGCCGAGGGCTATCCGGCCGCGCACAAGGCCGAACAGGAACGGATTGTGAGCGCGGCCTACGGCGAGAGCGCATGAAGCTCACGAGCTCCGCGTTCCAGAACGGCGCCGCCATCCCCGCAAGACACACCTGCGATGGCGCAGATGTGTCCCCACCACTCGCGTGGCGCGACGCTCCGCCGAACACCGCCGCGTTCGCCCTCATCTGCGACGATCCCGACGCGCCCGCCGGCACCTGGGTTCACTGGGTTCTGTACAACGTGCCAGGGAAGACCAACGAGCTGCGGGAAGGTGACGCGGGTGGGGGACTCGAAGGACGCAACGATTTCCGCAGAACGCGCTATGGCGGCCCTTGCCCTCCACCGGGGAACCCACATCGCTACTTCTTCAAACTCTACGCATTGCGTTCGCCGCTGACGTTGAAGGGCGGAGCCAGTAAGGCAGACGTCGAGCGGGCGATAAACGGTGTGGTGCTGAGCGAGGCGCAGCTCATCGGCACCTATAGCCGAAACCGCTGAGTCCATTCGTGCCACCCGCGGTTCGCTACACGGTCTTCGGACTCGTCGTGCTCGCAGCCCTGGTCGCCCTCGGCTCCTGGCTCGCCCGCACTCGCCGTGTCTCGCCGTTCGGGGTCCTCGGCCGCACCCTCCGCTCGATGACAGACCCGATCATGCGACCCGTCGAGCGCCGGATCGTGCGCATGGGCGGCAATCCGGCCCACGCGGGCGGCTGGCTGATCGTCATTACCGCGGTTCTTGGCATCGTGGTCATTTCGCTCGCCGGGTGGCTGGTCTCCACATTTCAGACCGCGCAGCAGGCGGCGCAGGCCGGGCCGCGTGGCACGTTCATGCTCATCGTCGACCTGCTTTACAGGATCCTGGTCTTCGCGCTGATCGTGCGGGTGATTGCGGCGTGGTTTGGGATGTTCCGCTACGCGAAGTGGATCAGGCCGGCATACATCCTCACCGACTGGCTCGTCGAGCCGATTCGGCGTGTGGTTCCACCGCTCGGCGCCATGGACGTGAGCCCCATCGTCGCGTGGCTGGTCCTGATGCTCGGCCGGACCATTCTCCTGTCGATGCTGGCCGCCTGACCGCTCGCCTCGTCTTACACATCGTTCCTCGCGCATCCCGGACGACCATTGCCGGCCGCCATGGCGACGCGCTGAAAGTCAGAATCGCCGCTCCTCCGGTCGACGGCGCCGCCAACACCGAGTTGATTCGGTTTCTGTCGGAACGTCTGGGAGTGCCTCGTGCCGCGATCGCCATCACGGCCGGCGCATCGTCACGCCGGAAAACGGTTTCAGTGCAAGGGCTGGAGACGGAGACGGCGCTCCGCCGGCTGGGCTAAGCGGCGTCTGGCTTTGCCTTGAATACTCTGAACAGGTAGTAGAGCGAGGGAGCGAGCACGATCGCGCCGCAGGCGAGCGCGATCAACACCAGCCTGAGTGTGATCGGCCCCGCGGCCGCGCCCGCGATCGTGAGATCCGGCGGCAGCATGTAAGGATACTGCGCCACCCCCCAGCCCCACAAAATCAGTGCGACCTGCGCCGCCGCCGCGCTGCGGGCCAGACGATAGCGGCGCTGCCATAATGCCCAGAACGCGGCCAGCGCGGCAACGCCCATGAGCACTCCGAGGCGATGGTCGAACACCTGGCGATGCGGCGCGAGCGCGAATGCTAGACCCGCCATCATCAACAGCCACACGCCGGACACCAGGGCGCGCTGGCGGAAGTCCTTCTGGAGCTCCGGGTTCGTCGTTTCGAGCGTCAGATACACGGCGGCGAGGTAGGCGAAGCAGGTCAGCGTGAGCAACCCGACGGCGATGGAGAACGACGTCAGCCACGGCGCGACATAGACGGCGTAGAACGTTTCGCCGGGAATGCCCGTCGCCGATCCGATTGCTCCGGACGCGACGGCGCCGACACACATGCCCAGCAGCACGGGCGTGACCAGGCTCGCGACCGCGAACACGCGGCCACCACCGCCGCCCCCCCCATACGCCTGGAACACGAACGCCGAGCCGCGCAGCACGATACCGATCAACATGAGCGTCAGCGGCACGTGCAGCGCGATCGCAATCCGCGCGAATGCGCGGGGGAAACAGGTGAACAGCAACACGATCGCGAGGATCAGCCAGACGTGATTCGCTTCCCACACGGGGCCGATGGCATGCGCAATGAGGTCGCGCTGGCGCGTCTTGCGCGGCCCATCGGCCAGCAAGTCCCAAATGCCTCCGCCGAAATCGGCGCCGCCAAGCAATACGTAGGCGGTCAGCGCGGTCAGGATGATGCCGGCGACGGGATGGGAGAGCCGCAGCATCAGTTCTGCGGGCTCCGGGCGATCTGGCGATACAAGAGCCGGCCGACGATCGCCCCCAGCGCGCAATAGAGCAGCGTGATTGCCGTGAACGGCACGATGAGGCCCGGCATCGGTGTTACCGCATCGGCGGTTTTCAGGATGCCGTAAATGGTCCACGGCTGCCGCCCCAGCTCCGTCACCATCCAGCCCGCTTCGGTCGCGATGAATCCGCACGGAGCCGCAATCACCAATGCCCACAACAGCCGCCGGCGCGTGAAGAGATCACGCTTGTGCAGCGCGACCCACGCGGCCCAGACGCTCACGACCGCCATGTACGTGCCCAGCAGAACCATCACGTTGAACGAGAAATGGACGAGCCCGACGTTGGGCCATTGGTCCCGCGGGATCGAGTCGAGGCCCATCACGACGGCCCTCGGATCGTGGAATGCCAGCAGCGAAAGCGCGTAGGGAATCTCGACCCCCGGAATGACCTTCAGCGGCGCGCCGGCCTGGGTCTCATAGACCGATTCGATCGCGGCGAGCTTCGCCGGTTGCCGGTGTGCCACGTACCGCGCCGCGATATCGCCCGAAATCGGTTGGAGGATCGCCGCCGGCGCCCCCACCAGCAGTCCGATCGCCAGCGCCGCCCGGTTGAACACGTTCGTGCGATTCTTGAGCAGCAACAGCGCGTGAATCCCCGCGACGCCGAGCCCGGTCGCCGCATACGCCGCCAGCGTCATGTGCAGCGCCTGGGGGAACGCCGCCGGCGTCAGCATTGCCGCGATCGGGTCCACGCCTCGCATCACGCCGTCGACGATGACGTAACCCGTGGGGGTGTTCATCCACGCGTTGGCGATCACCACGAAGATCCCCGAGAGCGCGCCGCTGACGGCGACCAGGATCCCGGCGGTCAGATGCGCGCGCGGCGACACCTTGTTCCAGCCGTACAGGTAGACGCCGAGGAAAATTGCTTCGGTGAAGAACGCGAACCCCTCGAGCGAGAACGGCATCCCGATCAGGGGACCCGCGAGCTCCATAAAGCGCGGCCAGAGGAGCCCCAGCTCGAACGACAAGACCGTTCCGGAGACGGCGCCGACGCCGAACAGGATCGCGGTTCCGCGGGCCCAGCGTTTGGCGAGATCGAGATACACCGGATCGCGCGTGCGCTGCCAGCGCCGCTCCGCCAGGATCATGAGCACCGGCATCGCGATTCCGATGATCGCGAAGACGATGTGAAACGCGAGCGACACCGCCATTTGCGACCGGGCGGCGAGGAGGTCGCTCATTTCAGCTCGGCGAGCCGGTCCTTGATCCGCTGCACGTCCGGGAAATCGTGATCCAACTGTTCGAGCGTGGCCCGCGCGGAGTCCGTCCGTCCCGCGGCCAGGAATGCATCGACCTTGAGGAACCCGTAGCGCAGCCGCAGCCGGCGATCGCTTGGCGGGACTCGCAGATTGGTGAGCGCCCGCAGCGCGGCACGGCCATCACGCTGGTCGCGCACCAGCGATTCGATGTAGAGAAAGCGCACGGTTGTGTCGTTGGGGTACTGCCTGGCCAGCTGGCTGAACAGGTCGGCCGCCTTGGCGCTGTCGTGCTGCGCCCGCGCCTGCTGCGCCTTCTGATAGAGGGCCGCCAGATAGAGCCGGTTGACGTCCGTCGTGTCGTTGTAGCGCGTGCCGACGCCGCCCGCATAGCGATAGACGAGATCGGCGCCTCGCTCGCCGGCCTTGTACAGGGCCGCGACTCCAAAAACACTCGCGATCGCCGACCCCCACAACGCCCCGCGCGCGACGTTGAGACGGCGCCGGCGGGTCGCGAGCGCGAGCACCTCCAGCGCGGCGACGATCAGGAAGACGTTGCGTGCCCACCTCCCCGCATCTTCGTGGTCCACGACGGCCTGGCGAGCGCCCGGAATCCGCTCGACCGGCCCATGGGCATCGAGCCCGGAATGCACTGCCGCTGCCGCCGCCAGGGTGCCCAGCAGCAACAGGACCGAAGCGGCGGGAGCGGTGAAGGCGGCGCGTCCCGAGAGGGAGATCCAACGGAACAGGACCCCCACCACGAGCAGGGCGACGGCGAAATGGACGATGGCTGGGTGGTAGACGCCGATGTCTGGCATGACCACTAATGTCCAATAATCAACGAAGAATGTCCAATGATCGTTGTTCATCGATCATTGGACATTGGACACTCGCGCGCGCTGCGCGCCGCTAGCGCGGCCTGATCGCGTCCCGCACGATATCGTCGACGGCCCACTTGATGAACTCGGTGCGCCGCTCGCGCCGGCGTGTCGTTTCAGCCCGAACGTCGGCGAGACGGCGCTCGATGTCGGCCACCTCCAGCGCGCGCAACTGGTCTTCGAGGTCGAAATGCTGCGTGATCAGCGCCTCGATCCGGCTTCGGATCGCGGGCCGCGCCGGTTCCGGCGCCGTCCGATAGGCGCGCTGCTGGGCGCGCGCATGCGCTTCGAGTCCGAACATCTTGCCGACGAGCTGCGCCCGCACGCTGTCTCGCCGCCACAGGTTCTGGAATACGTCGAACTGCACCGTCAGCTGCCCGACCTCCATCCAGTACTGATCCGGTGCGGCGGTCTTCAGCGAATCGAGCATCGGAATCAGGTCGGGGGCGACGTTCTGGAGCCAGGCGCGGGCCGCGGCCTCCGCCTCGCGGGGCCGTTCCTGCGCGATACGCTGTACCTGCATCTGCATCGCCTGAGGATCGGGCATTTGCGGGCCAGGCTGCTGCGCGCCCGCGACGGTCGTAAGTGTGAGCATGATGAGCGCAAGGCTACGGGCGAGCATAGTAGGACTCCTGTTCCAATCGAGTGAGTTGCGCGTCGATGTCCACCAGCGCCTTGCCGCCGGCCACGTATCCGGCCGTCGCCGACCATGTGGAGGTGGGTGTCCAGCCCGGGGCCGGGCGGGACTCGCCCGGCTGCCTGATCAGGACCACCGCGAGCACCGCCGCCGCTCCGAGCACGAACCCGGCCCAGAGCACCGGGCGGTTGCGCGCGCGCGTGCGACGCCGCGAACCACGCTCGAGCGCAACGAGCGCGCGCTCGAGCTGGATGAGCGCGTCCTGACACGCTGGGCACGCCGCGACGTGGGAGGCGACTTCGACAATGCGCAGCTCCGCCAGCTCGCCGCTCGCAAACAGCAGCAGCTCGTCGGGACGGGGATGATTCATCGGTAGCTCTCCAATTCAGAACTGATCCGGACGATTGCGGCTCGCATCTGTGTCAGGACGGTTCCCAGTGGGCGGCCGAGCCGGTCGGCGATTTGCTGAAACGTCAGATCGCGAGTGTGTCGCAATACTACGACGTCCCGTTGTACGGCGGGCAGCGCTGCGATCGCCCGGCGCACGGCGTCCTGCAGCTCGCGTTCGAGCAGTCGCGCATCCGCGGCGGGCGCGAGCACCGGCTGATCGGTCTGCACGATCGACGCGGACCGCCGGCGCACCATCTCGCGGCGCAGGTGATCGTGCCACACGCTCGCCGCGATCCGAAACAGGTAGCCACGCGCGTTGCCGTTGAGCTTGAGCCTCGGCGCTGCCAATACCAATCGCGCCGCGACTTCCTGCATCAACTCCGCCGCGAGCTCGGGATCCCGGCAGCGCGCGCCCAGGTAGTTCTTGAGCGCGGCCGTATGCTCGGCCAGCAGCTGCTCGGCGGCATGTGCGGGACCGCGGGGGGCGGGGGAGGCGGGGGGCGCCATCGTTCCTAAGAGTACGCGCGACCCTAGCGATTATTTTCCGGCTCCGCTACGTTGAGCAAAGACAACTGGTTGCGTGGCGATTTGGGGCGTATTGCGGCCACGTTAAACAAACCGCTAAAAAGCCGAGGTTCTTCCTGCCGACATTCCGCGATCTCCTGGCCGACGGCCGTGTCCACGTCTTTGACGGGGCCATGGGCACCATGCTGTATGGCAAGGGGTTCTTTCTCAACGTCTGCTATGACGAGCTGAACCTGAAGCAGCCGCGGCTCGTGCAGGAGGTGCACGCCGAGTACGTGCGCGCGGGCGCGGAGATCCTCGAGACCAATACCTTTGGCGCCAATCCGCTGAAGCTGAACAGCTACGGCCTGGCGGACGACACCGAGAAGATCAATCAGGCAGCTGCCGAGCTGGCTCGTGCCGCCGCAGGGGGACGGGCGTGCGTACTCGGCGCGATGGGGCCACTCGGCATCCGCATCGAGCCGTTCGGAGCCATGTCCAAGACCGAAGCGGAAGCCGTGTTCGCGCACCAGGTGAAGGGGTTGCTCGCGGGCGGCGTCGACGGGTTCATCCTCGAGACCTTCAGCGACATGGACGAGATCCATGCGGCACTGCGGGCCGCGCGGGCGGCTTCGGATCTGCCGGTCGTGTGCCAGATGACCATCGGCACCGACGGGCTCACCTATTTCGGCACCGATCCCGAGACGTTCACGAAGCAGCTGACGGCATGGGGCGCCGATGTGATCGGGGTGAACTGCTCGGTTGGACCGGCGGGCGTGCTCGACGCGGTCGAAAAGATGGTAAAGGCGACCGACAAGCCGATTTCGGCGCAACCGAACGCAGGTCTGCCCAAGGACGTCGGGGATCGCAAGATCTATCTCGCGTCGCCCGAATACATGGCGAGCTACGCGCGCCGCATGATCGAAGCGGGGGCACGATTCGTGGGCGGCTGCTGCGGCTCGACGCCCGAGCACATCAAGAAGATCCGCGACTACGTGGCGAGTGTCGTACCGCGCCAGCCGAGCGTGGTCGTGTCACGGGCGCAGGTCCAGGCACCCGCTGGCATCACGCCGGTGCCGCTCGCCGAGCGCTCGCGCTGGGGAGCCAAAATCGCCCGCGGGGAGCTGGTCACGAGCGTCGAGATCGTGCCGCCCAAGGGCGTCGATCCAAACTCGATGCTGGCGCAATGTCGCGCGCTCAAGGCCGCTGGTGTGGATGCCGTGAACGTGCCGGACGGGCCCCGCGCGCAGTCGCGCATGGGTGTCCTGCCGTCGGCGATCCTCATCGAGCGCGAAGTCGGCATCGAGACGGTCATTCATTACTGCTGCCGCGATCGCAATCTGCTCGGCATGCTCTCGGACATCATCGGCGCGCATGCCGCGGGCTTGCGCAACATCCTGATCATCACCGGCGACCCCCCCAAGATGGGTCCGTACCCCGAGGCGACGGCGGTCTTTGACATCGATTCGATCGGGCTGACGAATCTGGTGTACCGGCTCAACCACGGACTCGATCCCGGCAACAACCCGCTCGGCGGCGCGACGAAATGGGCGATCGGCGTGGGCGTGAATCCGGGCGCGGTCGATCAGGATCGCGAGTTGTCGCGCTTTGCGTGGAAAGTGGACGCGGGCGCGGAGTTCGCGGTGACGCAGCCCGTGTTCGATGCGCGTCAGCTCGAGACGTTTCTCAAGAAGGTCGAGCAGTTCAAGACGCCGATTGTGGCGGGCATCTGGCCGCTGATCTCGCTGCGGAATGCCGAGTTCCTGGCGAACGAGGTGCCGGGTGTGTCGGTGCCGGAAGAAGTACTCCAGCGCATGAAGAAAGCGCAGGAACAAGGAAAGGAAGCGGCGCTCGCCGAGGGTGTGGCGATCGCGCGCGACATGTTCACGCGTGTGAAGCGGATGGTGCAGGGCGTACAGGTGAGCGCCCCGTTCGGGCGGGTGGAGGTAGCGCTGGAGGTGTTTTCCGGGGTAGGATGACGTCGATGCGGCGGTGTTGCCTCATGACCGTACTGCTGGCCACCCTGGGCGCCGCTTCGCCTGCCCGGCTTCAGGGGCTCCAGAGCGTGCACCGCAAAACGCTCGATAATGGCATGCAGGTGATCGTCGTCGACAACCCCGCCGTTCCTCTGGCCACCGCGCTGGTCGCCGTACACAACGGCGCGTTCACGCAGCAGTCCGACGAGGCGGGGCTCGCGCATCTGTACGAGCACATCTTGTTCCGGTCCTTCGGGCGAAGCCCGTCGGCCTTCGGCATCGAGACCACCAAGCTCAAGGGCGTCTACAACGGCACCACCTCGGACGAGGTCGTCAACTACTTCGTGACGGTGCCGTCGAATAACGTCGAGTCAGCCATCGGATTGCTGGCAGATCTCCTGATGAAGGCCCGGTTCTCGAACGGTGACCTGAAATCCGAGCGTTTGGTCGTGCTCGACGAGCTGCAACGCAGCGAATCGGACCCGGATCAAGCGCTCGAACGCCAGGTCGAGCGCGCGCTGTGGAGCGGCGCGTGGCACCGCAAGGATGTCGGAGGGGACTCGAGCTCGCTGCAGGGTATCTCGCTCGACCGTCTCAAGGCGACGTACGCTCGTTACTACGTCCCGAACAACGCGGCGCTCATTGTAACCGGCGACGTCCAGGCTGACCGGATTATCGAAGTGGTACGGCGCCGCTTCGGCGAGTGGAAAGCCGCCCCGAACCCGTTCGAGGACCGCGCGATCCCCGCGATCCCGCCGCTCGAAAAGACGACGGCCGTCATGGTCGCGAAAGACGTGCTCGACGTCACGATCGTGGTCGCGATGCATGGGCCGAGCGTTCGGACGGACCCGGGAGCGACCTACGCGGCCGACGTGTTCTTCGACGTGTTCAACGATCCCACCTCCGCGTTCCAGCGCCGTCTCGTCGACGAGGGACCGTTCGTATCAATCTCCGGCAGCTATCTCACGCTCGACCACACCGGGCCGATCCAAATCCGCGGCAAAACCTCGCCGGAGCGGGCACAGCAGGCCATCCTCAGTATTCTGGTGGAGCTGCACGACCTCGATCTGCTCCAGGGCGTCACCGACGACGACCTCGCGATCGCCCGGAAGCGCCGTCAGGTCGGGGGTGCCCTCGCCCGCGAGCGCACGGCCTCATTGGCGCCCGGTCTGGCCTTCTGGTGGAGCGCCGCGGGAATGGATTATTACCTGAGCTACAACGAGCACATGGCAACCCAGACGGCGGACTCGTTGCGTCGCTTCGCTCTTGCGTACATGACCGCGAGGCCGCGGGTGATCGGCGTGCTGGGTGCGCCTGCGGTCACCGAAAAAATCGCCGACTGGATGCGCACCCTGGGCCGCGCACCGGCAGCGGTGGCTCCAACGCCACCTCCCCCTCCCCCTCCTTCGACTCCCTCTCCCCGACCATGAGATGGCTGGCGCTGGGATTCATGGTGCTGCTCGACGCGAGCGGTGGTGGCAGCAGTGGCGCGCCGCGCGCGCGACCGTCAGCGCCGGGACCCGATACGCTGACGCTGTTATACGATGTCGCGGGACTGCACGTCATTCAGCGCGTGAACCGGGCCACCGACATCGTGGCTGCGCGGCTCTATCTGCTGGGGGGAACCCGCCAGCTCACCGAAGCCACCGCAGGGATCGAAGCCCTCCTCCTGAACGCATCCAGCTATGGGACCGCGCGCTATCCCGGCGACGAGGCGCGCCGCGCGATGGCGCGGACCGGCAGTGTGGTCCAGCTCGAAGTGGGAGCTGATTGGTCAGTATTGGGATTCACCGGCCTGGCGCAGGACTTCGACGCGGCGTGGGACGTGCTCGCCGAGCGCGTAGCGAAAGCTTCGCTCACCGCGCAGGCGGTTGCGCAGGCCCGCACCAGACTCGTGACCCGCGCGCATGTGCGCTACACCGATCCGGACGAGCGTATCCGCGTGATCGCCAATCGCGCGATGTTTCCCGATCATCCGTACTCGCTCGATCCGGAGGGGACCGAGGAATCCCTTGCCGGCATCACCGTGGACCACGTGCGGGCGTACGCGCGCGACCAGCTCGTCACGTCGCGGATGTTGCTCGTGATCGTCGGCAACGTCGCACGGGCGCACGCGGAGTCGCTGGTCACCGCCACGTTGGGCCGGCTGCCGCGCGGCGACTACCACTGGGTCCTCCCGCCTTCGGCACCCAAGATCCCGGCGCGCTGGCTCGTCGAGCATCGCATGATCCCCACGAATTACATTCTGGCCTACTTCAGCGGGCCGCCGCCCACCGAGCGCAGCTACTGGTCGTTCCGCGTCGCGACCGCGCTACTCTCCTCGCAGCTCCACTACGTCATCCGCACCCAGCGCAGCCTGTCGTACTCCGCCTATGCGCCGTTCATCGATCGGGCCCTTCCGATTGGGGGCGCCTATGCGAGCACCGCTCACCCGGACCAGGTGCTGCCGCTCATGCAGGACGCCGTGCGTACATTGCAGAGCTCGAGGATCGAGTATTTCGCTTTGAGCCGCTTCCTGGACAGCTACACCTTCGACTACCTGGAGCAAAACGCGACCGCCGCGGACCAGGCGGACTTTCTGGCCCGTGCCGAGCTGTACCTCGGCGGCTTCCGCCGCGGGGACGAGTTCATGAAGCGGATGCGCGGTGTGTCGGGAGACGACGTGATGAACGCCGCGAATCTGTACATGGCGAGGTTGCAGTACGCGTACCTGGGCGACACGACGCGGATGCGAGGGCGCTGGTAGCCGAGGGATGCCGGAACTTCCTGACATCACGATATACCTCGACGCACTGGCCCCGCGTATCGTCGGCCAGCCGCTCCAGCGCGCGCGCGTGGTCAGTCCATCCCTGCTGCGCACCGTGGACCCGCCGCTCAGCGCCGCTGAAGGTCGCAAGGTCGCCGGGCTACGGCGTATCGGAAAACGGATCGTATGGGAGATGGAAGGCGATCTGTTTCTCGTCTTCCACCTGATGATCGCGGGACGATTCAAGTGGCGCCCGGAGGGCACGAAGTCTCCCGCCAAGGTCGGTCTCGCCTCGTTTGACTTCCCCACGGGCACCCTGCTCCTCACCGAGGCGAGTCCCAAGCATCGCGCGTCCCTGCACGTGGTCGCGGGCGAGGCGGGACTGGCGGCACACGATCCGGGCGGGCTGAGCGTCCTCGAGGCTGACCTTGGCGCATTCACGGAACGGCTGCAGTCGCAATCGCATACCCTGAAGCGCGCGCTCACCGACCCGCGCCTGTTCGACGGGATCGGCAACTGGCTCTCGGATGAGATTCTCCATGCGGCCAAGCTGTCGCTGTTTCAGCTCACCGGAAAACTCACCGCTGAGGAGATCGAGCGGCTGTACGCTGCGACCCGCGCCACCACGCGTCTCTGGACTGAGAGACTCCGCGCCGAGACCGGATCGAAATTCCCGGAGAAGGTCAGCGCCTTCAAAGAAGGCATGGCGGTACACGGGCGCTACAAGCAGCCCTGCCCCGTGTGCGGCTCACCGATTCAGCGCATTCGGTATGCCGATAACGAGGCGAACTACTGTGCGACCTGTCAGACCGGCGGGCGCGTGCTCGCCGATCGCTCACTGTCCAAGCTGCTCAAGGACGATTGGCCGCGCTCGCTGGAAGAATGGGAGGCGAGGCTGGGCCGATGACCGTTGTCGAAGGGAGTCTTGATCGGTCGGTGGAATGCGTTAGAGATTTCAGACACATGTCGCGGCGTACGTCGCTTCTTCCAATTACCATGTTTTCGCTCCTGACATGCGATGACGGGACGGGTCCGGGTCCGGGTCCCACCGTGGACCGTGTCCTCGTTATGGGACCCTCCAGCCTCTATCTCGGGCAGACTGCGCAGTTCCAAGCCGCGCCGCTAAGCGCCGCTGGGGACACATTGCCCCGGCCCATCGAATGGGCGTCGAGTGACACGGCCGTTGTAACAGTGTCGGCGACAGGTGTCGTCACCACGCGTGCTGTCGGGGTTGTCTCCATCAGTGCACTCGCCGAAGGCAAAGTCGGCTCTGCGCCGTTGTCGGTCGCTTTGGTGCCAGTCGTACGAGTTGACGTGACGCCGGGGAACATCGACTCGCTCTATGTTGGCGATTCCCTGCAACTCGAAGCGACGCCGCGCGACAGCGCGGGGGGGGCGCTGCCGGACCGCAGCGTGACCTGGGCCACGTCCGATACGACGAAGGCGACAGTAACCCGGGCCGGGCTCGTCCGCACCCGCGCGGCGGGGAGCTTCACGGTGACTGCGACGAGCGAGTTGCGCACAGGCGGCGTCTTCCTGTACGCCCAGTATCGCGTCGCGTCGCTCGCGATGCCCGATTCCTTCAGCCTGGAGCTCAGCCGTCGCGTGCGAATCATCCCGGATCTGCGCAGCGCCTCGGGAACCCACCTGAGCGGGCGCCCCGTCACCTGGACGAGTTCTGACCGGGCTGTGCTGGACGTCGATCAGAACGGCATCGTCACGCCGCACGTGCTCGGCATGGCCGCTGTGACCGCTCGGAGTCTCGAGTTCAGCGACAGTGCCCTCATCACGGTCATCCCGGACTCTGTTGCCCGCCTGGAGTTCGTTTACCGGTACTTCAACGTTCCCGGCGACTCCACCGTCGACGCGATCCAGGCTCACGCCTACGGCCCCACGGGCGCTGTCGCCCTCGGCAACTCGTTCAGTTGGGCGTCGTCGGACACCATGATCGCTCGGGCGCGCCCCAGTCCCGCCGCAAGCTCGATCGTGCAGGTCACCGGTCTGGCGCCTGGAAGAGCCAACATCACCGCCACAGCGGCCGGGGTCTCGCTCACAGGCTCCGTGTACGTGCGGTTCGGGCCATCGCAGCTCGTCGTCCACCCGGACACCATCTCGGTGCCCGAAGGGCGCGGGGTCGTCGTGCTCGCGACCGGTGTCGATCGATTCGGCAACCGCGTGGACATCAGCGGACTCCAGCAGTACGCCATTCAGGATACGGTCGTTGCCGCGATGGACTTTCGATTTGGTCCGCCGATTGTCAGCGGCCGGCAGGCAGGGCGCACGTCGCTTATCGTCCGGCTGTCCAACGAAATGGCCGATACAGCGGTCGTGATTGTGCAGGATACCACACGCCCATTCCTGTCGTGGGAGGCGGTTGTCTCAGCCCCGTACCCGTACAGTGCCGTCCCGTTCATTCTGCGAGCCTACGACAGCAGCGGAGCACCGGGCACCGTCCCGCGGAGCGTGCAGTTGGCCAGCTCGGACACAACCGTGGCGATTCCTGCGGTCGCGGTTCTCACAGGCATGACGGCCGTTGAGACGGTCACGGTGATAACCCGCAGAGGTGGCGCCGCGACATTGCATGGCACGTCCGACTCGTTGTTCACGTCGATCTTCATCACTGTGTACGACATTCCTCCCTCCAGAATCGAGATCAGCGAGACGCCCACCGTGGTGCGAGTTGGAGATACTCTCCGACTACATGCGACGGTTCGCGGCGAGGACGGTGGCATCCGTGGCTACCCTCTGGTATGGAGCACGTCCGACTCGGGCCGAGCGACCATCTCGGACTCAGGACTAATGACGGCGCTGCACGTCGGGGACGTGATGTTGTTTGCTGCGAGCGGAATGCCGAGAGACACGGTCTCCATCACGGTTCGGTCCACGGACTCACCGATGATCACCAACGTGGCGCCTGCACCGCTCACGCCTGGCGCAACCATCGTAATCAGGGGTCAGGGATTCGACCCTGATCCGGCTGTCAACGCGGTCTTGGTGGACAGCATCCCGGCGTTCTTAACTTCGGCGAGCGACACGGCGCTCACGATCGTCCTGCCGCCTTCCCACGCGTGGCCCTGCAGCGCTACACACCAAGCCAGGTTGCTCGTCCGCTCCGGCGGCCGGCTCGCGGTCGACAGCGCTCCCTTCAGCGTCGCGACACAGCGGCCCAGGCTTGCGCCGGGCGACGCATTGGTCCTGGAGGGTGCCGAGGCCGCATGCAACGAGCTGGCGCCAGTTGGTGGAAACGCACTGTACGTAGTCTCGGCCGCCAACACGAGTTCGAGCTCGCCGATCTCGTTTGCCTTCGCGAGCGACGCAGCGATGATCGCCGCATCTCCGCCCGCGGCTCAGGAACTCGTGACCACCAATCGGACGTCGCCAGGGGTAGCGATCTCGCTCGACTCACTACGTCGTTCAGCGCTCGCCCACCGCCGCCTCCTCGAGCAAAGCCGCGATCTCACCAGGCGGGCCGGCGCCCCGGGGCCTCTGCTTCGCGCAGCGCGTCAGATGACCCCACGGCTCAGTGTAACAGCCACGATTAATGGAGTCGCACGCGTGCGCATCCCGCGGCTCGAGGACCCTGACTTCTGTTCCAGCTACCGATCGATCGATGCAAACATCGTGTACAGTGGAACGCACGCTGTGATCCTCGAAGACAGGAACGCACCACTCGCGGGGATGATGGGGGATCTCTATCAGGCGTTGGGACGCGAGTTCGACACGAGCATGTACCCAACGCTGCTGGCGAACTTCGGCGACCCGTTGGTGCTCGACTCGCTCCTCGACGGCGACGGCCGCATCGCAATTGTTTTCTCGCGCATCGTCAACAACTACGGCGTCGCCGGCTTCGTCGTGAGCTGCGACTTCTATCCAGAGTCTGTTGCACCATCGAGCAACACCGGTGAAATTCTCTACGCCCAGGTCCCCACGGCGGCCGGTACCGGTTTCGGCGCGTACACGGCTGACGTCTGGCGCTGGCTCATCCGGTCTGTCGTGATGCACGAGTCGAAGCATCTCACCGCATTCGCCGAGCGGCTCAGCCGAGGAGCAGCCATCGAGGACCCCTGGCTCGAGGAAGCATCCGCAGTTCTCGCCGAAGAGCTATGGTCTCGTCCCATCTACGGCGCGACGTGGAAGGGCGATGCGCTTTACCGCTCGACGCTGTATTGCGATGTGCGGCCCACATTCCCCGAATGCACCGGGCGTCCGTACTCAATGTTCAATGCGTGGGCGTTCCTATACGACTACATCCGCCAACTCGAGCGGCGGACGCCGCTCGGCCCGGCAACGTTTGACGACGCGACTTTCTACGGCAGTGGCTGGTCTTTCCTCCGATGGGCGATCGACCAATCGAGTGCTCCGGAGTCGGACTTCCTCCGGCAGCTCGTGCAAGAGCCGTCGCTGACGGGCGTGGCGAACCTAGCCGCGCGGACGAACCGTCCATTTGCTGAAATGCTGTCAGACTGGTCGGACGCGTTGTACTGCGAGACGTGGGGACTAGCGACAGTCCGATCGGCCTGGATGATGCCGAGCTGGAAGACCGAGGATATCTTCATAGGGATGAACCAGGATTTCCCGGTGGACTTCCCTGACGGCCATCCCCTGCGCGGTTTTTGGCCCGTCGGCGCGCAGTTCCCGTTAACCACCACCGGTCTGCCGCCAGGCGGCTGGGCGCTGTTTGCGGGCGAGCGAGCTCATGTGACGCGGCAGCTGCTCCATTTCAGCTCGACCACAGGCGGCCCGCCGCCCACTTCGTTGCGCGTCCAACTCTTTCGCTTCCGGTAACGCGGGGCACGAGCCGCATCATCGCTGACCGGTCGCTGTCGCGTTTGCTCAGGGCCGACTGGCCCAGGTCGTTGGAAGATGGGGAAGCGAAGCTCGGGCGATGACGCTCCGTCGGGCGCTCCCTGCTGATGCCGAGGCAGTCGGCCGCATTCACGTGGCATCGTGGAATGTCGCCTACCGTGGCATCATGCCCGACGACGTCATCGCGCGCACCGACCTCGCGTACCGAACCCGATTCTGGTCCGAGCGCATCGCGGATCCCGAGTGGCCCGTCTTCGTGATCGAGGAGAACGGCCAACGTGTCGCGTTTTGTCAGATGGTGCCCTCGCGTGATCCCGACGACGATTCCACTCGCGTCGGACACATCACGTCAATCCACGTGCTCCCGCATCTTCGGGGCCGTGGACACGGCCGCGCGCTCGTCGATCATGTGCTCGCCGAGTTCCAGCGTCGGGGCTTTAGCGAAGTGACGTTGTGGGTGCTCAAGCAGAACTCGCCGGCGCGCAAGTTCTATGAGCGGTACGGCTTTCGTCAGGATACCGTCACACGTCGCTCTCCCAGTACGAACGTTCCCGAAGTTCGATATCGCATTCTGTTGTCCAACGCCGAACCTAGGTAGACTACCCTACCTACTCTCCGCATAGGAGTCGCCTCGTGCGTCGCGCCCTGTCTGCCCTACTGTTCTTCGCCCTCGCCCCGCTCACCGCCAACGCGCAGTTCGGCCAACAACCAACGGGATTCGCCCTCGACGACCCTGTGCTGCGCCGGATCTGGGCGCTCGAAACCGATAGCTCCCAGCTGCCGAAACTCGCGCAACAGCTGTTCGACTCGCTCGGCCCTCGGCTCACGGCTGCGCCCGGGATGACGGCGGCGCAGAACTGGCTGATCGCGACGTACGCCGGTTGGGGCATCACCGCGCGGAAAGAGCAATACGGCACCTGGCGCAGCTGGCGCCGCGGCAAGACCCACGTCGATCTGGTCGCGCCGCGCGCACGCACGCTCGACGGGATGATGCTCGCGTGGAGCCCGCCCACGCCGAAGGGACGGCCGGTCCGCGCACCGGTCGTTGTCCTCCCCGACGTCGCCGACAGCGCCGCGCTCGTCGCATGGCTACCGCAGGCGCGCGGCAAGTTCGTGCTGATCTCGGCCGCCCAGCCCACCTGCCGGCCCGACGACAGCTGGGAGAAATGGGCGGCGCAGAGCACCGTCGACTCGCTCAAAGCCCGCCGCACGGCCGCGCAACAGGCCTGGCAGCAACGCCTGCAGCGCACCGGCTATGTCACCGGCGGAGGCGTCGCCGGGGCGGCCGGCCTCACGCGACGGCTCGAGGCGGCCGGCGTCGCCGGAATCATCAGCAGCAACTGGTCGCAAGGCTGGGGCGTGCAAAAAATCTTTGCGGCATACACCGATCGTACGCCGGTCGTGGACATCGCGTGCGAGGACTACGGGCTCGTGTTCCGGCTCGCGCAGAACAATCAGGGGCCCGTGATCGAGCTGACCGCCGAGTCGCAGGCGCTGGGGGAAGTTCCGGTCTTCAACGTGGTGGCCGAGATCAAAGGCACCGCCCTCCCGAACGAATACGTGATGCTCTCGGCGCACTTCGATTCCTGGGACGGATCGTCGGGCGCGACCGACAACGGCACGGGCTCGGTCACGATGCTGGAGGCGATGCGCCTGTTGAAGCTCGCCTATCCGAATCCGCGGCGCACGATTCTCGTGGGCCACTGGAGCGGCGAGGAACAGGGCCTGAACGGCTCGCGCGGCTTCGTGAAGGATCACCCCGATGTCGTGAGCGGCCTCCAGGCCCTGTTCAATCAGGACAACGGCACCGGCCGGATCGAGAACATGAGCGCGTCGGGATTTCCCGATGCCGCCGCGAGCCTCGCGCGCTATCTCGCGCGCGTGCCGGCCGACATCACACGCAACATCAAGTTCAGCTTCCCCGGCAATCCGAGCGGCGGCGGCACCGATCACGCGTCGTTCGTATCTTGCGGCGCTCCGGGCTTCGGTCTCGGATCGGGCGATTGGGACTACGGCCGCTATACCTGGCATACGAACCGTGACACGTTCGACAAGATCAGCTTCGACGACGTGAAGTTGAACGCGGCGCTGGCCGCCATGCTCGTCTATCTCGCGTCTGAAGACACGGTGCGGATCTCGCGCGAGAAGCGAACGGTGTTCGCGACGACGCAGGGCGGCCAGCCCGGCAGCTGGCCCGAGTGCCGCGACGCGCAGCGCCTGACGCCGCCCTTGGCTCCCGCGCCGCCGCCACCGCCCTCTCCAGCCAGGCCGTGAGCTTCGCGGATCATTTTTCCGGAGTTTCCGCCGCCTACGCCGCGTTCCGGCCCCGCTATCCAGCCACGCTGTTTCAGTTTTTGGCTGGCGAGGCGCCGTCACGGAACGAAGCGTGGGATGCAGGGACGGGCTCGGGTCAAGCCGCGGTGGGACTGGCCCATCATTTTGCTCATGTCACGGCGACCGACGCGAGCGCCGCGCAGATCCAACAGGCGCTGCCCGATCCGCGCATCAGTTACCGTGTGGCGGCCGCCGACGCGAGCGGCTTAGAGACGGCCATGGTCGATCTGGTGACCGCGGCGCAAGCCCTGCACTGGTTCGACCGACCCCGGTTTTGGGCGGAGGCGCGGCGCGTGCTGCGGCCGCGCGGCGTCGTGGCGGTCTGGACGTACACGATGTTCGAGATTGCATCCCCCATCGATCAGATCGTGCGGCGCTTCTACAGCGACGTGGTTGGGCCGTACTGGCCCCCGGAACGGCGCATCACCGAGGAACGTTACCAGACCATCGAGTTTCCCTTTGCCGAGTTTGCGGCGCCCGACTTCGTGATCGAGCAGCAGGTGACGCTCGATGACGTCGCGGGATACATTCGCACCTGGTCGGCGACGCGCGGCTTCATGCAGCAGCAGCGCTACGATCCGGTAGACCCGCTCATTGCCGAGCTGGCTCCGCTGTGGGGCCAGCCACAGCACACGCGACTGGCGCGCTGGCCGGTCGCCATGCGGGTCGGGAGGGTTTGATGAAAGAGTGGATCACCAAGGTGATCACCCGTGAGCTGAAAGCGCTACGGCGTGAGATCGAGACGTACCCGAGCGAGGACGATCTCTGGGAGGTCCGCCCCGGGATCACCAATCCGGGCGGCAATCTCGCGCTGCACCTCGCCGGCAACCTCCAGTATTTCCTGGGCAACGTGCTCGGCCACAACGGCTACGTCCGCAACCGCGACGCCGAGTTCGGCAGCAAGGACGTACCGCGGGCCGAGCTGCTGCGCGAGATCGACAACGCGATCGCGGCCGTCGAAACCGGCATGAGCAAGATCACCGAAGCCGATCTCGCCAAGCCCTATCCCGAAGCCGTCGGGGGCGTCAGCTCGACGACCGGCGCGTTCCTGGCGCATTTCGCCACGCATCTCGCATATCATCTCGGACAGGTGGATTACCATCGCCGTATTCTCACGGGCGAGTCGAAGACGGTGAAGGCCATGGCGGTGACCGAGCTGGGAGGGAAGAAGACATGAGCACCCGCATCGTCGGCCGTCCGGAGCCCGACGAGATCCCCTCGCACTACGTTGGGTACATCAAGCGCGTCCCCGAGCCCGATCCGGTGGTCGTCTGCGCCTCCCAGATCGAGGAAACGGCGGCGCTGCTCCGCAGCGTCTCGGAAACGGACGCGATGTATCGCTACGCCCCGGGGAAATGGAGCGTCAAGGAGGTCGTCGGCCATCTCGCCGACACGGAGCGCATCATGTCGTACCGGGCGCTCCGCATCGCGCGCGGCGACACCACGCCGCTCCCGAGCTTCGATGAGAGCGCGTACGTCCCCGTCGCCAAGTTCGACGGCCGCTCCCTGGCCGATCTGATGGGTGAGCTGCGCACCGTGCGCGCGGCGACGCTGGCGCTGCTCCGCACCTTCGATGCCGAGGCGTGGCAGCGCCGCGGCACCGCCAGCGGCAAGCCGGTCAGCGTGCGCGCGCTGGGCTTCATGATCCCGGGACACGAGCGCCACCACGTCGAGATTCTCAAAACGCGCTACGGTGTCGGAGCGCAGTAGATGGGTGTAGCTTTACATCGTACTCACCAAGGATCGGCGTGATGCTCGCAACTCTATTGCTGGCGATGATGCAGCAACCCGCAGCGGCTCCGCCGCCGGCTCCACCGGCGCCCCCTGCACTCGAGGTCGGCGCCGTCGCTCCCGACTTCGCGATCCCCGGCGCGACGCGCTACGGCACGCTGAAAAATCCTGTGCGCTTGAGCGACTACAAGGGGAAGACGGTCGTGCTCGCCTTCTTCTTCAAAGCGCGAACGCGTGGCTGAACGATCCAAATGAATGCGTACCGTGATCAGTACGCACAGGTCTTCAAGAGCGGCAAGAACGTCGTCCTCATCGCCATCAGCGCCGACGTCGATACGGCCCTCGCGTCGTGGGCACGCGACGCCCAGTACCCGTTCCTGTTTGCCAGCGACACGGGGTCAGCTGTGGGGAAAGCGTACGGTGCGTTCCATCCGCAGTACAAGGTCGACAATCGCAACCTGTTTGTGGTCGGTCCCGACGGACGGATCGCCTACCGGGCGACGCCGTTCAGAGAGATCGATCCGACGGCCTACACGGAGCTACAGGGAGCGGTCGAGAAGCTACTGCCCGCCGACTCGACGGCTCGGTAGCGCGCGGCTGATCGCCGCGTCGATGTCCTGATCCTCGCCGACGCCGGTGTAGACGACTTTGCCACTGGCGTCGAGCACGGCGATGTACGAGGTAGAGGGCGCCTGAAAGGCGCGGACGGCGGCCCCGTTGCCGTCCCACAGGAACGTGAACGGCAGCGGGTGTTTGTCGAGGTGGCGGCGAACGGAGTTCTTGCTCTGATTCACCGCCACGGCGACCACGAGAAACTCGACGCGGTCGCCGTATTTTTTCTGGGCCACTTCCATGCGCGGCAGCAGCTCTTCGCAAATCGGACACCATGTCGCCCAGAATTCGATTATGACCGGCTTCTTCCCGACCCAGCGCGCCAGCGACACTGTGTCGCCGGTGAGATTCTCGAGTGTGACCGCCGGAGGAGTCTGCCCAACGGGAATGCCAATGACATCCTGCCCAAACGCTGCGCCGGGCAGGAGGCTCACACACAACAGCCCCAACCCCCAAGCCCTAGGCCCTAGGCCCAGTTTCACCAGACCTGCCCGGCTTTGACGAAATAGTATTCAGCCATGAGCAGTAGAACCACGCCTGCCGCTTTTTTGATCCACGCCATCCATGGGCCCGGCTTCGGCAGCTTCGAGAGTGTCCCCGAGAAGATGCCGACGATCAGGAGCACGGCGCTCATCCCCAACGAAAACACGAACAGATAGACGAATCCCAGGACGGCGCTTTGCGTCGACCCCACCCACGTGAGGACGATCGCAAATGCGGGCGCTCCGCAGGGAGCCGCGACGATCCCCGACGTGGCGCCGAGCAGGAATACCGCAGGGTAGGACCCGCCGCCGAGACCGCCCGCCCACGTCGCCAAACGGGCGGGCAGGCGCATTGGGATCACGTCCAGCATCACCAGCGCAAACAGCAACAGCAAATTCGCGATGATGAGGCGCGACCACCGGTTCGCGCTGATCGTGCCGAACAACGACCCCGTCAAGCCGGCGATCATCCCGAGGATCGCGTAAAACATGGCCAGCCCGGCGACGTACGTCAGCGTCAGAGCAATCGTGCGGCGCCGCGACTGCGGTCCCATTCCCGTGATCGTGCCGATCGTAATCGGGATCATCGGCCAGATGCAAGGATTCGTGCTCGTCACGAGCCCGGCGGCGAACAGCAGCGCGACGGCAGCCAACGGATTGTGTTGCAGCGCTTCGGAGATTCCCACGCGCGAGATAATAACTACTTTTCGCGGTCATGAGCCGCACCGCGCTCCTCGCCGGCGGAACCGGTCTCGTCGGCAACCACGTGCTCCAGGAGCTGCTCGTCGCTGACACCTGGTCGCGCGTCGTGTCCGTCGGACGGCGGCCCACCTCGCTGCGCCACGGCAAGCTCGAGCAACGCGTGCTGGACCTCAGCGCCATCGAAGCGCTTGGCGATCTGCCGCACGCCGATGACGTTTTCTGCTGCCTCGGCACGACGATCAAACAGGCCGGCTCACAGGGCGCGTTCCGGCGCGTGGACCACGACTTTGTGGTCGGCCTGGCACGCGCGGGCCTGCGCATCGGCGCGACGCAGTTTCTGCTCATCAGTGCCATCGGCGCCGATCCCGAATCGCGCGTGTTCTACAGCCGGGTCAAAGGCGAAGCCGAAGCCGCCGTGCGCAGGCTTCCCTATCGCGCCGTCCAGATCTTCCGGCCCGGGCTGCTCCTCGGCAACCGCGGTGAATTCCGATTTGGCGAGCGCCTCGCGATGCTCGCGGTCCCGCTGCTGCACCCGTTCCTCCTGGGGAGGCTGCGCCGCTACCACTCGATCCAGGCCGGTGACGTCGCGCGCGCGATGGTGCGCATCGCGCGAGAGGCGCCGCGCGGCCCCAATGTGTGGGAGTACGACGGCATGCGCGCGAATCTCACCACGTGAGTCACGACCGGTTTCTCGCGGCGGCGATTCAGGAGGCCGAGCAGGGGTTACGCGAAGGCGGCATCCCGATCGGATCGGTGATCGTGTGGCAAGGCAACATCATCGGCAGAGGACACAATCGACGCGTGCAGAAAGGAAGCGCGGTGCTGCACGGCGAAATGGACGCGCTCGAGAATGCGGGCCGACAGCTGGCGGCGGTGTACCGTGAATCGACGCTGTACACGACGCTCTCACCCTGCGCCATGTGCAGCGGCGCCATCCTGCTCTACGGCGTTCCGCGAGTGGTCATCGGCGAGAACCAGACGTTTTTGGGTGAAGAGGCGCTGCTCGTGAGCCGCGGCGTGAAACTCGAGGTGCGTCAGGATCCTGGGTGCATCAGCTTGATGACCGAGTTCATCCGACAGCACCCCGAGCTCTGGAATGAGGACATCGGAGTCTGAACGCCTCGACTAATAGCTGCCCTTCCGCACCGTCATGGGCCCATTGGTCGTCACGACACGAATGGGCGGGCCACCGCTGCCCAGCGTGGTCGAAATCCGGTCTTTGACGCGTCCACTGATCGTCACCGTCATCGGGAAGCCGACATCCATCGGCCCATTCACCGTGCCGAATTCGATCTTGGCGTTGTAGTTGTCGGGGATGCGCAGATCCGCCGGGCCATTCTGCGTGCGCGCGTCCAGCCCGGTTCCTTCCCACTTCGTTCCGACCAAGTCGACCATCAACGGGCCGTTCTGCGCGCTGGCATGCACGTCGCCGCCCACCCCCGACAGCGACAGCGGCCCGTTTTGCGTCTCGAGATCCATGGTGCCGGTCACATCGCTGACTGAGAGCGGGCCGTTCTCGGTGGAGAGCGTCAGGTCGGTCTTGCGTGGGACCATGACGATGAACGTGACTCCCCAATTCTGATGCCGTCCGGCGGAGCTGGGCGCGCCGGTCACGCGTACCGCGCCGCCGGCAGCCTCGAGCTTGATGTCGCGGGCAATCGCATCGGCAGCGTCCTGGGTGCGCGCATTCACCTGAATCCGCGCCGTGATCGCGATGCTGTCGCGATTCCAGCCGATGATTTCGATTCCGCCATTCATGCCCGGCTCGACACGCAGCGGTCCCTTCGAGGGTTTCATCGCCAGCTCGCGGATTTCACAGTGCCGTGCGCGTGAGCCATAGTCACCCCACCCGTCGCGGCAATCATCCAGCCATTCCTCATTGCTTTCCTGCGCTCGCAGCGTGATGGCTGGGATAGAGAGGAAGACGACGGCGAGAGCGGTGAGAGAGCGTCTCATGACGGGCTCCGAAGGAACAGGGTTGTACCGCGTTCGACACTCCCTACGGTGGAAGGGTTGCCCGGATTCGCGGAACGGCGTCTTTTCCATGCCTATGAATCGAGAAAACCGCATGACTCCTGACACCAGACCGCTGACGCCAGTCGCCCTGCTACTCGGGCTCGCGATGCTTGCCGTGGGATCTGCCCTCCAGGCACAGTCGGCCCGCCTGTCGGCCGAGATCGACCGGCGGTCCGCTCAGGTGGCGGGCAAAGTCCTCGCCTGGCGCCGCGGCATCCATCAGCATCCTGAGCTCTCCAACCGTGAGACCCGTACCGCCGAGCTCGTCGCGAATCATCTCCGGGCGCTTGGCATGGAAGTCCGGACGGGCGTCGCGCACACCGGTGTGGTCGGCGTGTTGCGCGGTGGCAAACCAGGTCCGGTGGTCGCGCTGCGCGCCGATATGGATGCCCTGCCCGTGACCGAAGAAGTCGACCTCCCCTTCGCATCGAAGGTCCGCACGACATACAACGGCCAGGACGTGGGCGTGATGCATGCGTGCGGCCACGATACTCACACGGCGATGTTGATGGGCGCCGCCGAAGTGCTGGCGGGCATGCGCGCCGACTTGCCGGGCACCGTGAAGTTCATCTTTCAACCCGCCGAAGAGGGAGCGCCGACGGGTGAGCGCGGCGGTGCCGAGCTGATGATCGAAGAGGGCGTGCTCGCCGACCCGAACCCAAGCGCGATCTTCGGCCTGCACGTGTTGCCCTTCCCCGCTGGAGAGATTCGCTATCGCGCGGGTGGCATCATGGCGAGCGCGGATGCCTTCCGGATCATCGTGCACGGCCGGCAGACGCACGGCGGCCAGCCGTGGAACGGAGTCGATCCCATCGTTGTCGCGTCGCAGATCGTCCTCGGCTTCCAGACGATCACCAGCCGGCAGGTGGACCTCACGGCCGGCGCCGCGGTCATTACCGTCGGTGCGATCAACGGCGGGATCCGCTTCAACATCGTCCCCGACAGCGTGGTGATGCTCGGAACGATCCGCACGTTCGACACCGCGGTGCGCAACGACATCCATCAACGCCTGCGCCGGACCGCCGAGTCGATTGCGCAGAGCGCCGGCGCGACGGCGCAGGTGGTGATCGATACCACCACCGCCGTGACCTACAACGATCCGGCGTTGATGGAGCGAACGCTGCCCGCCCTGCGGGCGGCGGCAGGTGCCAACCATGTCGTGCTGGCCCAGCCGGTCACGCCGGCCGAGGATTTCTCGCGCTACCAGCAGCGCATCCCCGGCGTCTTCTTCTTCCTCGGCATCACGCCGCCCGGGACGGATCCGGTCAAAGTCGCGCCGAACCATTCGCCGCGGTTCTTCGTGGACGAGGCCGCCCTCCCCGTCGGCGTGAGGGCGCTGGCGCACGTGGCGGTGGATTACTTGAGTGCTGGATCACGTAAGTGACGGGATTTCGAGCACGTTTCACCACGATTTGGTCGAAACGGGGCGGACTCTTAGCTTAGGAGCCCCTTTTTGAGGTTTCTGGAGGCGTGATGCGCACCACCAACCCCGTGCTCAACGCGAAGACGTTCGCCAACGTCCGGCGGGCCGAAGGCACGCCGGCGATGACGTTGGAAGGAACGGTGAACCGCACCGCTTTCCTGTTGCTGATCGTGATTGCGACGGCGACCTGGACCTGGATGGAAGCGTTCATTGGCGCGCCGATCGAGGGATACCTGTTAGCGGGTCTGGCCGGCGGATTCGTCGTGGGACTCGTCACGGTGTTCGCGCCGGGCATCGCCAGGTTCACCGCGCCAGTGTATGCCGCGCTCCAGGGTCTCGCGTTGGGAGCGATATCCGCGATCTACGAGGCTCAGTTCAAGGGCATCGTGATTCAGGCCGTGGCACTCACATTCGGCGTGCTGATTGCGCTGCTGATCGTGTATCGCCTGCGGATCATTCCGGTCACGGAAAACTTCAAACTGGGCGTCTGCGCAGCGACCGGCGCGATTGCGCTGTTCTATCTCGTCGCGATCGGGCTCTCGTTTGCCGGCGTGCACATCGGGATGCTGCACGAAGGCTCACTGCTCGGCATCGGCTTCAGCCTGTTCGTCATCACGATTGCGGCGCTCAATCTCGTGCTCGATTTCGACTTCATCGAGCAAGGGGTCGAGCAAGGTGCGCCGAAGCAGCTCGAGTGGTACGCCGCGTTCGGGCTGGTCGTGACGTTGATCTGGCTCTACGTGGCGATTCTCAGACTGCTGTCCAAACTGCGGAGCAGATGAGTCAGGAATGCGCTGGCTGTACCGCTTCACCAAACCGCTGGCCCAGCGCCTTGAGATAACCGTCGAGCGTACCGTAGTAGCCGAACACAAAGCGTGACAGAAACCGGAAGATCGGGTTGCCGATCCATCCTGCTTCTGTCACGCTGATTCTTGTGCCACCCCCTCCTGAATCGGGCACCAGCTCGTAGGTCCAGGTTCCTCCAAACGCGCCACCCGCACTCGGGTCGATCTGCGTGACGAGGCGTCGTGGCGGTGCGGATTCGATAACCAGGAGCGGAACGTCCCACCCGCTCATTTTCTGTCGCCAGACTTCCTGGCCACTCTTGTCAGGCTGCCGCACCGACTCCTTGATCTCAGGCCACCACGCTGGAACGCCACCCAGGTCGCGCACGACCTTCCAGACGCTGTCCGGTGGCTGATGCAGAGTGACCGTACTCGTCGCCCGATGGTCGCGCGATACAAAGGCTCCGATCAGAGCCATCAAAGCGAAGAGCCCGAGGAAACCCCCGAGGATGATCAAGACCCACTTCATCGCGGTTGATAATAGCTTTCCGGATGCACGACGATAGTATGCGGCTGGATAGATGGCTGTGGGCGGCACGATTCTTCAAAACACGCGCCCAGGCGTCCGAAGCCGTCGCGGGCGGCAAGGTCCATTTGAACGGAAGCCGCACCAAACCGGCCAAGCCGGTACGTGTCGGCGACGCATTGCGTGTCCGCATCGGCCCCTACGACTGGTTTGTGACGGTGCGGGCGGTGACCGAGCGGCGCGGGCCACCGCGCGACGCGCAGCTGCTCTACGACGAAACTGCGGACGGGCGCGCGGCGCGCGAGCGCCTCGCGGAAGCCCACAAAATCGCGCCGGCCCCCACCTATCGAGGCAAGGGCCGGCCAACCAAGAAGCAGCGCCGCGAGATCGAGCGGCTCGAAAGAGAAGGCTTCTAGAGTTTTTGCAGCCGCACGTTTCCCGATCCCGTCTCGACCGACAGGCGTCCCTTCCCGTCGCCGAGCGTTCCCGTGATGTGATCATGCTCGATCCGGCGCACCTGCAGCGTCAATCCGCCGAGATCGATGTCGCCGCTCCCAGTATCGAGATCGACCTCGGCGCCGACGGTCGGGGGCACGCGCAGCGTGACGTCGCCTGATCCCGTCTGGATGCTCAACGAGCGGAACGTGCTCACGAGCGAGACATCCACGTTGCCGCTGCCGGTCTCAAACGAGACATCGTCTCCCGCTGACCCCGTCGCGTCGATATCCCCCGAGCCGGTCTCGACGTGGAGCGTGCCGGCCTTTCCGTCGGTGATCGTCACGCTCCCGGAGCCGGTCTCGAGCCGCAGGCTCGTCCCCTGGACGGCCGAGACGGTGAGGTCGCCCGAGCCAGTCGCGAGCATCACGTCACCTGTTGCCGTGCGCAAATCCACGTTCCCCGATCCGGTCGCAATGCGCAGCGTGCCGCGCGTGCGGTCGGCCGACACGTCGGCCGATGCGACCGAGACGCGAATGTTGCCCTCGACGTTGCTCACGAACGTTTTGCCGACGCCCAGGTGCAGACTGATCGTCTTGCCTTTGGGGATGGCGACGCGCAGATCGGCATAGGCATCCAACCCGCCGCGCGCACGGCCGGTAATTCGCACTTCGTGGCCGTCACGGCTCCAGCCGCGGCCCCCCTCATGCCCGAAGTCTCCATCGTCACCGAACGTGCCATCATCGCGGACGCGCAGCGTGGTGCTCCAGCCCCGTCCCCAATCGGGCATGACGATGACGTCGTCGGGATAGATGATGCGCAGCGTTTCGCGGCCGCGGAGCGGGCCCGTGAGGATTTCCAGCTTGGCTGCGTCGTCTCCGCCGCGCTGCACCTCGACGACGATGTCACTGCCGGAGCCGGGCTCGACGCGCAGCTCGCCGACCAGGTTGTAGACCGCGACGGAATCGCCTTTGAGTACGTGTCGTGAGGTCTGGGCGGAAACGGGACCAGCAAGGACAGCGGCGGCCCACAGCAGCACCAGGGGACGGACGATCATAGCGGCTCCACAAGGAGTTGGCTCATGTTGGATAGCGAAACGAGTGCAAGGGTTGCAGCTTTTACCCTATGGAAGATTGGCTGCTTTGGTTTCTGCTGGCGATTGGACTGTTTGTGGGGGAGATGTTCACGGCGGGCTT
>JBLNGI010000179.1:0-4205 GCA_050264615.1 Gemmatimonadota bacterium | reverse complement strand
TGTCGCATTTCCAGGAAGCACTCGCCGAAACCGAACGTGGTCTCCGCCGGCTCTTCTCGGATTAGAAAACCATGGCAACGAAGCAGCGGCAGAACGAGCGTGAAACGGCGGTCATCCGCGCGCCACACGACGGCAGCGAAGTCGGCGTCGCGGCGCTGGCAGGTCCTGCAGAAGTCCGTGCGGCGCTCGATGCCAACGTCGCGGCCGCGCGGGCCGCTCGTGAGCTGCCGTCCTACGAGCGCGCGGCCGCGCTCCGAAAAGTGGCGGACGGACTCGAAGCCGCACGCCCCGAGCTCACCCGGACGCTGGCGCTGGAAGCCGGGAAGCCCATCACGCAGGCCAGGCTCGAGCTCGATCGCACCATCTTCGTGTTCCGCGACGCGGCCGAAGAAGCCACCCGCATCGAGGGCCGGGTTCTTCCGGCCGACGTCGCGCCTTCGGCCAAGGGGCGCATCGCACTGACCCGCCGGTTCCCGCTGGCGCCGGTCGTCGGGATCACGCCGTTCAACTTCCCGATCCTGCTCGCGGCCCACAAAATCGCCCCGGCCATGGCGTGCGGCGCCACCATCACGGTCAAGCCGCCGCCTCAGGATCCGCTCACCACGTTGCGACTCGGCGAGCTGGTCAACGGCTCGGGATATCCCGACGGTGGCGTGAACATCACGCCGTGCCACGTGGAAGTCGCGCAGATCCTCATCGAGGATCCGCGTGTCCGGGTGATCACGTTCACCGGCAGTGCCAGGGCGGGCTGGGCGATTCGCGCCAAAGCCGGCAGCAAGCGCGTGTTGCTGGAGCTGGGCGGCAACGCCGCCGTGATCATCGAGCCCGATGCCGATATCAATTGGGCGGCACAGCGTTGTGCAGTTGGTGGATTCACTTACGCGGGCCAATCCTGTATTTCGACACAACGCATTTACGTTCACGAATCTGTGTATACGTCTTTTCTCGACGCATTCGTTCGACGGGTTCAGCAGTTACGCGTCGGCGATGTGCTCGACGAGAAGACCGATGTCGGGCCGATGATCGACCCGGGTGCTGCCGACCGGGTCGAACGCTGGATTCAGGAAGCGGTCGCTGCTGGTGCCGAAGTTGCGCTGGGCGGCAAACGCAGCGGCGTATTCCTCGAGCCGACGGTGCTGCTGCACACGACGGCGGAGATGAAGGTGAATTGCGAAGAAGTTTTCGCGCCGCTCGTGACCGTCACCCCGTACCGGTCGTTGAACGACGCGATCGGGTGGGCGAACGCTTCGCCTTACGGATTACAGGCCGGCGTGTTCACGACCAATCTCCAGACGATGTTTCGTCTGCATGCCGAGCTGGATGTTGGCGCCGTGAACGGCAACGACATTCCCGGCTTCCGCGTGGATCGCCTGCCCTACGGCGGCGCGAAAGCGTCGGGGCTGGGGCGCGAAGGCGTGCGCTACGCCATCGAGGAGATGACCGAGCGTCGCGTCCTCACGCTCAAGCTCGACTAGAAGGTCCCTAGACGATCGCCCGCAGCAGCAGGTAAGAAAGTCCCGCGATCCCGGCTGAAGCTGGAATCGTCACGATCCACGCCAGCACGATTCGCTGCGCCACTCCCCACCGCACCGCCGAGAAGCGCTGCGCCGCACCCACGCCCGTAATCGCGCCGGTGATCGTGTGCGTGGTGCTGACCGGAATGCCAAAGTGCGACGCGATGAACAACGTGATCGCGCCGCTCGTCTCGGCGCAGAATCCGCCGAACGGCGTGAGCTTCGTGATGCGCTGACCCATCGTCTTTACGATCCGCCAACCTCCCGACAGCGTGCCGAGACCGATCGCGGCGTGCGCGGAGAGGATCACCCACGTCGGTATCTTGTCCGCGCTCGTGAGATGGAAGGCTTGAATCGGGAAGTTCACGAAGAGGGCTTGGCTGGATACGAGCAGCGCAACGATGATCCCCATCGTCTTTTGGGCATCGTTCGTCCCGTGGCCCAGCGAATACGCGGCGGCCGACACGAGCTGCAGCACGCGAAACACCTTATCGACTCTGCGTGGTAATGATCGTCGCAGGATCCAGGAGAGCGCCACCGTGAGCAGCAAGGCGAGCGTGAGTCCCATCAGCGGCGCGACGACGATGAAGACGAGGGTTTTGATCCAGCCGCTCGCGATGATCGCGCTGAATCCCGCCTTCGCGATCGCCGCGCCACCGTACCCGCCCACCAGGGCGTGCGACGAAGAGGTCGGCAGCCCCAGCCACCACGTCACCAGATCCCAGATGATCGCCCCCAGGAGCCCGCCGAGGACCACTGTTGAGTCCACCACGCTCAGATCGATCATCCCTTTGCCGATTGTCTTCGCGATCGCGGTGCCGAACACGAACGCGGCCACGAAGTTCCAGAACGCCGCCCACACGACCGCCGCGGTGGGCGACAGTACGCGCGTCGAGACGACGGTGGCGATGGAGTTCGCCGCGTCGTGAAACCCATTGATGAAGTCGAACGCGAGGGCGACGAGGAGGATCGCGAAGACGAACCAGACGGAGGCTTCCATCAGGCGTGCTTGATCGTGATTGACTCGACCACGTTGGCCACGTCCTCGGCTTGGTCGAGCGTGCCCTCCAGATTGTCGTAGATCTCTTTCCACTTGATCAGCTCGATCGCATCGCGCTCTTTCTCGAAGAGCTGGCCGAGGGACTCGTGATAGATGGAGTCGCCCTCCTCCTCGAGCCGCTTGGCCTCGACACAGTACTTCATGACGTCGTCGCCCTTCTTGAGCCGGTTCACCGCTTCGGACAGGGCGGTCATCATCCGCCCCAACACGTCCAGCAGCCGGAGCACGCCGTTGGGTGAGGCACCCAGGCGGAAGATCTGCGCGCGCCGCGCCGTGCCGTCCATCGCGTCCATCACGTCGTCGAGATCGGACGCCAGCTGATGAATGTCTTCGCGGTCGAGCGGCGTGATGAACGTGCGGTCCAGACGGTTGACCACTTCGTGCGTGACCTGATCCGCTTCGTGCTCCAGCCGCTTGAGGGCTTCCACGTGGGGGGTGCGGCGATCGGGGGCCGCCTGGAACAACTGTCGCAGATGCTCTACGGCTTCTTTGTTGCGGTTGGCGACTTCGATGAAGAGCGTGAAAAACTCTTCTTCTCGCGGCAGCAGGCGCACGGTTCCTCGGGGACGAAAGGGTGGCGAAAAAGATAGCGGCCCCGGAGAACGGTCACTAGGTTATCGCATGACCTCTACCCCTGCCGCCCCCGCCCCCACCCCCGCTCCCGCTCCCCAGCGGGTCGAGTTCGTCAAGGCAATTTCACGGCTCGACGCCACGGCGCTCGTGGTCGGGTCGATGATCGGATCCGGCATCTTCATCGTATCGGCCGACATTCTGCGTCAGGTCCATTCCCCGGGCCTGCTGCTCACGGTCTGGCTGCTCTCGGGCGTGGTGACGCTGCTGGGTGCGCTCACGTATGGCGAGCTTGCGGCGATGTTCCCGAAGGCCGGCGGCAATTACATCTACCTGCGCGAAGGGATTTCGCCGCTGTTCGGCTACCTCTACGGCTGGACCCTGTTCGTGGTCATCCAGACCGGGACGATCGCGGCCGTCGCCGTGGCATTCGCGCGTTTTACGTCGGTACTGTGGCCCGGACTGTCACCCGACGTGTTCCTGGGCACCACGATCACGTTTCCCGACCCGATCGGGGCGATCAACGTGGGACTGTCGCCGCAGCGGATCTTTGCGATTGCGTCGATCGCGCTGCTCACGTGGATCAACGTGCGGGGGGTTCGCACCGCCGCCATCATCCAGACCTCGCTCACGGCGATCAAAACCGCCGCACTCGCGGCGCTGCTTCTACTGGGGCTCACGATCGGCCGGAACGCGGCGGCCGTCGCCGCCAACTTCGGATCGAACTTCTGGGCCGGCGGCGCGCTCTCGCTCGCGATCTTGCCGGCGGTCGGCGCGGCGATGGTCGGCTCGCTGTTTTCCATGGATGCCTGGAACAACGTCGGATTTGCGGCGGGTGAGCTGAAGCATCCCGAAAAGGACCTGCCGTTCGCCATGGCCGTCGGTGTCCTCACGGTGACGACGCTGTACGTGCTCGCGAACGTCGGATACCTCAACGTTCTGCCCGGCGACGCCATCGCCAACGCGCCGCAAGACCGCGTCGGGACCGCGGCGATGCAGGCGATGTTCGGCCCGGCCGGCCTCTACATCATGGCCGTCGCGATCATGATCTCGACGTTCGG
>JBLNGI010000178.1:0-4951 GCA_050264615.1 Gemmatimonadota bacterium | reverse complement strand
CCGTGATCGCGGCTTATCTTGTTGGTCGTGATCACGAAGGAACGCTTCACGCCGGCGTTGCTCCTGATGCTGCTGGGATGCTCAGCGCCAGTCGCCCCTGGAACGCAGAAACCCCGGGTCGTCGTCACTACCGATCCCGAGCTGGACGACGCGAACTCCCTCATCCGCTACCTACTCTACAGCACCGATTTCCGAACCGAAGGGCTCATTTACGCTTCGAGCCAGTTCCACTGGAAAGGCGACGGCACGGGAAAGAAACTGTCCGTCCCGAACCGCGAGTACTCCCGCTGGGGGCTCAACCTCTGCCCGTGCACGTCATGGCGCTGGGCTCCGGACGAGCACTTCATCGACATCGCCGTCGCGACCTACGCACAGCTGTACCCGAACCTCCGAGTACACAATCCGAATTACCCGACCCCCGCCGAGCTGCGGTCGAAGATCAGGTGGGGGAACGTGGAGTTCGACGGGGACATTTCCAAGGACACTCCGGGATCAGACTTGATCAAGGCCGTGCTCCTAGATGACGATCCTGGCCCCGTCTATCTGCTCGCGTGGGGTGGACAGAGCACGATCGCGCGGGCGTTGAAGTCGATTCAGTTACAGTACTCGGGGACGCCGCGGTGGCCGGACGTATATCAGAAGGTGTCGCGCAAAGCCATCCTCTCTCCCTCTGGGGATCAAGACGACACATACGCGACCTACATCCATCCGAACTGGCCTGATATCACGTTGCTCCCGGCGGGCGTGGGCGGCGTCCTGCTGGGGTACGAGGCGCAAGCCTCGGTGAGCGCCGCGGATTCGATCTACTACTCCACCGATTGGACGCGGGAGAACATCTCGAACCGCGGGGCGTTCGGCGCGCTCTACCGGGTGTGGGGCGACGGAAAGCAGATGGTGCAGGGCGACATCTTCGACTACGCCGGGCTTTCGGGCTACACCACGGACCAGCTCAAGGCAAAAGGCTACATCGTCTGGACACCGCCCCGCCCGAAGGGAGCGTTCCTCGGCGAGGGCGACACGTTCACCTACCTCAACCTGATCGACAACGGACTGCACCGAAAGGGTTGGGGAGGACTTGGGGCCGGTGCAGCGACCGCGGCCACGGGTCAGCGCCCGCTGCCGCGGATCACGATCAACTCGTACGACGATTTGCTCCGGTTGCAGGAGATGGCCGGCGCCCGGCCACGACCACCGTCACCTGACCCGGACTTCATTCCTGCCGCACAGCATGGATTCGCCGCTCGGCTGCTGTGGTCGGTGACGCCGACGTACGCCGGCGCCAACCACGAGCCCAGTGTGTCGATCAAGGCAGGAATGGGAGGGGGTCAGGGGGTGAGGCTGGCCGCTCGTCCCGGCGAGACGATTCGTCTCGAGGGGCTCACGTCGGATCCTGACGGCCACGCGGTCACCGTACGGTGGTGGCAGTGGCAGGAGGTGGGCACGTATCCCGGCAAGGTCTCGCTCTCGACACCCACCGGGCTCGTCACGAGCGTGCAGGTCCCGACCGACGCCGCCCAAGGTCAGACGATTCAGCTCGTCCTCGAGGCAACCGACAACGGAGTGCCAGCGCTGACCAGTTACCAGCGCGTAGTCGTCACCGTCACGCAATAAGCTCGAAGAACTTGGCGAGGTCGATATTGCCGCCCGAGACAATGGCGACTATCGGCCCTTTGCCGGCTTTGCCGGTGAGCGCAGCCGCCAGGCCGAGCGCACCGGCACCCTCGGCGATGACGCGGGCTTTCTCCGCCATGAGCCGCATGGCGCGCTTCACCTCGTCGAGACTCACCACAATGAAGCCGTCCACGACCGGCTGCATGCGCTGCCACATCCGCGGGAACACGCTCTTGCCGCCGGCGCCGTCGACAAACGTGGCCTTCCAGTCCGGAAACACCTGCGCCGAGCCTGTGGCGAATGAACGCGCGGCGGGCGCTGCGGTCTCCGGCTCGGCGCCCCACACTCTGATTTCCGGCCGCAACGCTTTCACCGCACTGGCGACTCCCGTGATCAGGCCGCCGCCACCGATCGCGGCGATGATGGCCACGGTGTCGGGCGCATCCTCGAGGATTTCCAAGCCCATCGACCCATGCCCAGCAATGAAGTTGTCGTCGTCGAATGGATGGATGAACGTCCCCGTGACGCCGGGATACGCGCGGTCCTCGAGCGCCTGCCAGGCGACCGCATATGGCACGAGCACGAGCTTGGCGCCCAACGCGCGCATGCGCTCGAGCTTTGCGGTGGGCGCGGTCTCGATCGCGACAACGGTGCAGGGGACGCCCGCCGCCCGCGCCGCGTACGCGACGCCCTGACCGGCATTGCCGGCGCTGATCGTCCAGACGCCGTGCCGGCGCTCGGCATCGGAGAGCAGCGCCACTGCGTTGGCAGCGCCGCGCAGTTTGTAGGCGTTGATCGGTTGCAGGTTCTCGAGCTTGAGCCGCACATCCGGGAATCCGGGCCCGAGTTCCAAGCGGACCAGCGGAGTGCGGACGATAGTCCCGGCGATGCGCTTACGGGCGTCTCGGATCTCGCCGAGGGTGATCGGACGAACCGGTTCGAGCGAGGCCGTCACCTAGCTACAGACTCCCGACTCCTAGCCCCCAGCACAAGCGCCGCGGCCGTGACGTCTTCGATCGCGACACCCACGGACTTGAACAGCGTGATCTCCTGCGCGTTGCGCCGCCCGGGATTGACTCCGGCCACGACCGCGCCGATTTCGACCACCTCGGCGCCCCCGCCGCGCGCCGCGATGACGTCGCCTGATTCACGCAGCGCTGCTTCGCGCGAGTCGACGAAGACTCGGGGCCTGGTGACGAGGTCGTCGTCCAGCTCGCGCCACTCGGGGCGGGTCGCGCCGATTGCATTGACGTGCGTGCCAGGAGACAGCCAGCTACCCCGCAGCACGGGCGTGGTCGCACTGACCGCGACCACCACCACGTCGGCACCGCGGACGGCATCCGCGGCACTCGGCATGGCCTTCACCCCATGTCGTTCCGCAAACACCGGCGCATTTCGAGGACTCCACACCCGCACTTCCCTAAAAGAACGGACGTGACGCAGCGCTTCGAGGTGACTCTTCGCCTGCACGCCGGAGCCGAGGATCGCGAGCACCTTCGTATCGGCGCGGGCCAGCCGCTCGGTCGCTACTGCCGACGCCGCGGCCGTCCGCATCTCCGTGATGAGCCTGCCGTCCATCACGGCGAGCGGCTCCCCCGTCTCGGGCTTGAGCATCACGATTACTGCGTGGTGGGTGTGGACTCCGACATTCTGCGGATAGAACGTGACGAGCTTGGCGCCGAGGCCCTCCCCCCCCGAGTACGCCGGCATGACGGCGAAGAAGCCGTGATGGGGAGTTACGGGGAGCACGGAGCGCACCGGCTGTACGACCTTGCCGGAGGACAACTCGGCGAGCGCCCGCGCGATGGCGGGAATGAGGTCTGGGTACTGCAGCCGTTGCGCAACCGCCGGCTCGTCGAGGACGACGATGTCCATGCCATGGAACTACGTCATGACGGATGTCTCCACAAGCATCATTCCTTCACGCGAGTGTCGGTCGCTACCCAGTTCACCTCCCAGGACTTCCCGCCATCATCGGAGAAGGCCTGTTCGAAGCGGCACGAATCAGGCGTGATGATGGTTATCACAAATCGGACGAAGATCGCTCGGCCGTTCAGGGTTTCCTGACTGTAGAACTCGCCGCGCCCATTGGTGAACTGGCCGATTGTTGGTGGGCTCAGCGTGCCCCCGGCGCTGCTGGAAAAGTTTAGGCTCCACTGCCGCGACTGGGGGTTGTAGAGTCGCAGGCTGAGTCCTTCGAAATGCCCGGCGGGGCCGTCGGCGGCGAGCTCCACAAGATTGGCCCGACCACCCCAAACCTTGCGGACCGTGGTGATTCCGTCGAGCGTGGTCCACTCGGTAGAACCAGTCAGCGGCCGCTTCAGGCGCTCGACGTGCGTTTTCCAGGTCCCTATTTCGAAGTCGAAATCACGCGACCCATCGCTGGCCCCGCGTGCCTGCTGCGGGCCGGTTCGGGCCGCGCCACGGAGCGTCGCGAGTCCGCCGAGAGCGCCCAACACGAGCAGGCCCGCCAACACGTACCTGGAAGCGACCATCACGCGACTCTCATTGGGGACCCGGCCGGTCCCGCGTTGGTGCCGTTGCACGAACGGCGTCTCCCGATAGCGGAACCATGGACCGCGCAGCGCGGCCGTCGGCGGACCAGGTCTCCACATCGACGGCCCGTGCCCGCGCGCACACTCCCCGCGTCAAACACAAAGCGGCACTCATCAACATGGCCGAAAACGTCATGCACACGACAGGGAAGGCCAGATTCCATTTCGGACGTAAAAGGATCATGCGGGAGCCTCCGATGGTTGCGGTATTCGAGGAACGTACGACCGGCGAAAGGACCAGCGAAAGAAGCCAATTATCGCCCAGTCGACCAGACCAATTATTCACGCGCCGCGTATATTCCTCCTGTGGACGTTCACGTCAGCCTGGTGGGTCGAAAAAACCTCGGCGGTGAGATCTACCGCCAACTCCGGCGCGCCATTCTCGACGGCCGGCTCCGTGTCGGCGATCAATTGCCGCCAAGTCGAGCGCTGGCAGGTAGCCTGAGCGTCTCACGGACGACGGTCACCGTCGCCTACGATCGACTCGCCGGTGAGGGATTTGTGACCTCGCGCGTGGGCGCGGGAACGTTCGTAAGTCGGCAAACTGCGCGCGCGGCCCAGGCCAGCACGAAACCGCCCACCCGCGGGACTCTGCGGGCGCGGCCGTTTTGGGACGTGCTACCGAGCCCGTTGCTGTTTGATCAGACGCCGGAATTCGATTTTCGGGCGGGCATTCCCGATGGAGAACTGTTTCCCTACAGACACTGGCGGCGGCTGGTGGGGCTCGAGCTGCGCGCCGACGCCCTGCGGGGCGGTGTGTACGCCCATCCCGCCGGCCATCTCGG
>JBLNGI010000177.1:0-27884 GCA_050264615.1 Gemmatimonadota bacterium | reverse complement strand
CGCGCGGAGCAGCCAGGCGGCCTGCCATTCCTTCTTGACGGTGCGGCGGGTGGGAATCGTGGCAGCGCGACGCTCGACCGCGCTGCGATTGACGCGCAGCGCGCGAATGGCATCGAGGTCGAGGGGCATCCCGGGATTGCGGTCGTCCTTGGGGCCAGGACGAACCGGGACTGTCCGCAGCCGGTCAGACAGCGCCGTCATGATTGCGGAGAATGCGGATCGCTGCTGGAAAAGTCAACGCGATGAGGGAATGCCCGCCCCGTGGCGGCACGCTTCGACCGCCCATTCGTCCTCGGCGCGCATGCACTGCTGGTCGCGCTCCGCCGTGCTCGCGAGCAGCGTCGCGATCTCCTCGCCCAGCGCCTGATAGCAGGTGGGCCCACCGGCTTCGCTCGCGACGACCTTACAGAACGCGAACGCGGACTCGGTCGTCGCGGTCCAGTCGACGAGCGCTTTGGCGGCCCCGAAGTAACAGGCCGCTCGATAGGGCTCACGCGCCTTGTGACAGAGGTCGGCCGTTTTCTGCGGATCGCGCGCCGTGTACGAGGTCGCGTCCCGGCCCAGGCTCTGGAAACAAACGCTGCGGACTTGCGCGGGCGCGCGCTCGCACGACTTCGCCGCATCGCCGATGTCGCCCTTGTTGAGATGCAGGATGACGGACGTCTGCATTTGATAGCAGGCATGCAGGTAGCGATCGGCCATGATCGAGCAGGGATAGAGCGGATCCTTCGGTTCGATCGCCTTGAAGCTGACGGCCGTGGCGTGATGGTGCCCCTGGGCCGCGAGCTGCGAGGCCGGGTGATGGGGCGTGGTGGCGTTGATGATGCTTTCCATGAACGCGCCGCCGTAACACGACTCGCGATCCCAGCCGTCGGCGAGGAGATCGCAATCGGTCAGGGCGCGGGGCAAATCGTGGCTGTGGAACATCGTCAGTCCGTGCCCCATTCCGTGCACGCACTGGAACAGCACCCAGCGGCTCTGTTCGGAGCCCTTGAAGGGCCTACACAATCCCTCGACCTCGGGCTGGGTCACCTGGTGACGCGACTCGAAGTAGGCCTGAATCACGCCGTGCCGGCACCCGGAGGAGTAGCCGTCCCCGCACGCAGCGAACGTCGCGACGATGTCGGGCGACTTGGCGTAGGCCTCGATGCCGATGCCGTGCGCATACTCGTGCGCATGCTCGGCCACGCCGGGATCGGTCTTCGCAAGCTGGTCCAGCGTGGCCACGGCGTCCGCCAGACCACGCTTCGTCAGGCGCTCCGACAGGAGCTGCGTATAGCAGGTTTGCCTGGCGTCGCCGACGCGATCGGCGCACGCGCCCGCCCCGGTCGCCGGGCCTGGCCGGGCGATCATTTTGGTGACCGCGAATCCGCCGGCCGCGAGGACCAGCGCAGTCACGCCGAGCGCCAGGTAGCGCAGGCGCATCGTTCCCGTCTTGTTCAGGGTCGGCATGACTCAACTCTAATGTGCTTGCGTGCGTGGTTCCAGGTTCCTAAGCTTGGGCCGTGTCGTCACCTGCCAGCACGTCGCGAGTGATTATCGTGGCGGACGCGCACCTCGGTCAGGTGCCCGCCGCCATCGGCTCCGCCTTTCAAGCGTTTCTGGACGAAATCCCCCGGCCCGGGGACCACCTCGTCCTGATGGGCGATCTGTTCGACTTCTGGTTCGAGTACCCGAGCGTGATTCCCCGCAAGCACTTTGCCACCGTCGCGAAGCTGCAGGAGGTACGCTCGCGCGGGATTCCTATCACGTTCGTCGGCGGCAATCATGACCGCTGGGGCGGCTCGTTCTTTACTCGCGATCTCGGCATCGCCTTCTTCGGCGGTGAAGCGGAAATCGACCTGGCGGGCCAGCGCGCCTTCCTCGCGCACGGCGACGGGCTCACCGAGCAGCATTGGAGCGGTAAAGTGATGCATCGCTTCACCCGGCACCCGCTCACGATCGCGGTGTTCCGCGTCCTCCATCCCACGATCGGTTTCTGGATCGCGGACCTGTTTTCCCGTCATCTCGCCGACAATACCAAAGACCGCGCGGTTCTGGATCGTGCGGCGGCCGCACAGCGCCGCTGGGCCGCCGATTTCCTGGCGCGACGTCCCGACGTCGGGCTCGTCATCATGGCGCACACGCACCGGCCGGTCGTCGACCGGCAGGCCGACGGCCGGAGCTACGTGAATCCCGGCGCGTTTCTCGACGGGGGCCGGTATGCCGTCATCACCAAGGAAGGCGGGCCCGAGCTGGAGCAATTCACAGCGGGACGACTTCAACCTGCTTGAGCTTCTCCCCGAGGAAGCGCGCGCCGACTTTTCGGAAATGCGGCTCGTCGTCGGACACCACGAAGCGATGTTCGTGACCACTGCCGTTCGCCAGCAGATCAAGCCGCTCGAGCTCGCGCGCGACGGCAGTCGCGGTCTCCTCGGCGGAGTCCACGAGCTTCACGTCGGGACCCATCACGCGCGCGAGCAGCGGCTTGAGCAGCGGATAGTGCGTGCAGCCGAGCACCAGCACGTCCACCTTCGCGCGCTTCAGCGGTTCCAGGTACTCGCGCGCGATCAGCTCGGCTGCGGGATGCTCGAACCACCCCTCCTCGACGAGCGGCACGAACAGCGGGCACGGCTGGCTGTGCACGCACGCGTCGGCGCGCAGGGCCTTGATCGCGCGCTCGTAGGCCCCGCTCGCGATCGTGCCCGCGGTGCCGATCACCCCGATGATGCCCGTTTTCGTCGCCGCCACGGCGGCGCGCGCGCCCGGCTCGATCACGCCGACGACGGGCACCGGCGAGCGCTCTCTGAGATACGCGAGGGCGTGCGCGGTGCTCGTGTTGCACGCCACCACCACGGCCTTCACGCCCCGGCTCAGAAGAAACGCAAGGATCTCGCCGCTGTAGCGACGCACCGTGTCGGGTGACTTGGGCCCATAGGGAACGCGGGCGGTATCGCCGAAATAGATGACGGCTTCCCGCGGCAGCCGTTCGAACAGTGCGCGGGCGACGGTCAGGCCGCCGATCCCCGAGTCGAACACGCCGAGCGGGGCCTTGTTCATCTGATCGGAACAGTGACGCCGATGCCGCCGGGGTACGCGGTGACCTTCAGGTCCGGGGGAAAATCGCGCAGGTGCGCCGAGACGTAGGCTTCGGCGCCCGCGAACAGGTGATTGAAGATCCACAGCACGAGCCAGTCCTGCACCTCCTGGCGTTTCAGCTCCAGGTTGGACGAATGAATCGATTTGAAGTAGTTGGCTTCCTGCTGTGCCTTCAGCGTCATCATCGCGGTTACACCTTCCCAGGTCACGAATACCGCGCCCGTCGTATGGCGGCCGGTAACGGCCTGGCCCCAGCCTGGAATAAGAAAGGAACGCCAAAACGCGCCCATCGGTCGGACGCCTTTGGGCAGCGTGTCGGATGGGAGGACGAGATGCGTGGTGTCGCGAGCGGATGTGGTGTCCTGGGCGGCCAGACGGCCGGACGGCCCGACGGCCAGTAAGACCAACAGCAGCGCAAAGCCGGCCGTCAGGCCGCCCGGCCGTCCGGCCGTCACCGAGCCACCAACACGTTCAATCGTCCGCGCTCCAATTCCACCGTGCATTCATTCGTCCCTGGTTCTCGGAGCTCGCCGTCCACGTGTACGACCAGCCGCTGCTCCGGCGAGCGCACCACCAGCTTCGCCGTCTTGATCATGGCGACTTCACGCATCGACGTATGCGTTCCTCGGATCACGCGCGGAATCGCCATGAGGAATCTCGGCAATGACACCCGCCGGATCAGACAGACGTCCAGCTTCCCATCGGCCGGATCGGCGTCGGGGGCGAACCGATAGCTGCCGCCTGCCGTCGTGCCGTTGCACACCTCGATCATCATCATGTACCCCCGCTCCCGAAAACCGGGCGCGGCCACGTCGAACACCGGGGGCTCGAACGTGAAGAACGTCCGCACGATGGGCACAAGATATGAAAAAAAACCGCGCAGATTGGTCATCCGGTTCCGGGTCTGGACGACCGCCGGCCCGAAGCCAAACCCCACACTGTTGACGAACCACTCGTTCAGGACGCGCCCCGCGTCGAAGCGGCGGGTGGTAGCCGTGACGAGCCGGGCGACCGCGCGACCCGGGTCGTGGCCATGGACGCCGACGATTTTCGCAAAATCGTTCCCGGAGCCGGTCGGCACGACGCCGAGCGCAGCGTCGGTGTCGCTGCGGAGCAGGCCGTTGGCCACTTCGTGGACGGTCCCGTCGCCGCCCACCGCCACGACGTGCCGCGCGCCCTGGCGGGCCGCGTGTTCGGCCAGCTCCTGGCCGTGTCCCGGACCCTCGGTGCGGACGAGGTCGACGGCCCATCCCTGCGCGCGAAACGCGCGCGCCACCACCGACTCCGCGTGTCGCGCAGCGCCGCGGCCGGCGGCGGGATTGACGATGACCTGGGCATGAAGCACAACGGCAGACAAGATATCATCTCGTCTGCCATGGAGGGTCTGCTATCGGTTTGCCTGCGCCGGACGTCTAGGCCGGAATGAGGTAGTTCTCGTCCCAGTCGACAGCGAATTCGACGCTGCAGCGCGCGCACAGCAAGCGGCTCGGTTTCCCGCGCAGCGGCATGCGGTCACGGCACGACGGGCAGACCGCGTACCAATCCCCGATCTGCACGGAGCGCGGGACATTGCGGGGCCGCGGTACGACCGTCCATTTGCGGGGGGGAGTGTTCGACATCTGCAGGAAGGCACGGACCACGGGCACGGGGGTCCCTTTCACATCCACTACCGCGGCGAGACCCTGCGCCTTGATCAGCCGGTACCAAGCGCCGCGCCGCAACTTGCAGTTCACATCGGCTTGCAGACGAGCCCACACCATCGCGATCGGCCTCAGCGTCGAAGGGAGGGCAATACTAACCGGACGCTCCCCTATTTCGTCGTGACGGCAGTCACCTCAGCCCAGTCGATTTCGAACTCCTGGCGGCATTTCGCGCATTCGAGTACGGTCACGGCTTTCTTGGGCAGCGGCGCGCGGGCGCGGCAGTTTGGACACACGCCGTAGGTTCCCCGAAGATGCGGCGGGACTCTGCGGTTTTCCTTGGGGCCTTCCGCCACGCCCCAGCGTTGCGGCGGCCGCTGCTGGATCTCCAGCCAGGCGCGCAGCACGCCGACGGGGCGGCGATTCACTTCGATGGTCGCTTGTAAGTCATCAAGTTTGAGCACGCGATACCACGCGCCACGGCGGAGCTTCACCGGGACGTCAGCCTGGATGCGGGCGAACAACATGGCCATCCGTCGCTCCTGTCCGGAACGTGAATAGGGAGGGCGCGGGGCCACCAATATACAAGCCTGCACTTGTGACAACAGTCACGAGTTGTCCCAGTGGATCTCGAAGTGACCGTTGCATTTGGGGCAGCGCATGCTCGTCACGTGCTCATCGAGTTGCGCGCGCTCGCGGCAATTGGGGCAGACGCCGTAGCGCGCGCCCCACGTCATGGGCAGGCGTGGCGAACGGGCGGGCCGCGGCACGATGGCCCATTGCTTCGGTCGCTCCGGTTGAATCTCGAGGGACTGGCGTGGGAACGGCGTGGGCTTCCCATGGACGTCGAGCACGGCTTCCGTCGCGGTCAGTTTCACAACGCGGTACCAGGCACCGCGCCGGATATGGCCTGCCTCCGTGGGACGCAGCCGCGCCCATTGTGCTGTCATCGGCATCCGTCCGCCAAGTGGAATGCGGACTTACGAAATTCGTGGCGGCGCGTAGAAAGTCAACTAGGGGAAAAAGGGCTGGCGGGAGCGTGTAGGAATCGAACCTACCGAGCCCCTGTTCGGGGCCCAAGCAGTTTTGAAGACTGGTCAGGCCACCAGGCCCGATCCGCTCCCGCGAAACCACTACCCGTTCCGGCTCGCTCGCCGGGGGTTGTTCGGATCACCGCCGGCGCGGCGACGACGTCGAACCCGCGCTCGGTAAGCATCACACCGTTGTTGAGGTATTGCATCCGCCAGTGGCCTGGCGTCAGGTAACCGGGAATGGCGTGCCAGGCCCACCACCAACTTATCCCGTAGAAGCGCTGGAGCGTGGACTGGAAGGAAAAGTAGAGCGTGTCGTCCGGTCGATACAGCCGGAACTCGAGGGCCGTGCCGGCCGGCGCATTCAGCAGCTGGACCCACATCGTGACCCGCGGATCGGCCGTGGTAAACACCGATGTCGGTGCGGGCCGATCCTTGACCAAATCGAGCGTCAGCGAGGCCTTCGTCAGCCCGCCGTCCACGAGCGAAAACGCGTTCTGATACGGCAGCTGCGGAGACCAGCGTGACTCGCTCGCGCCACAGCTGCCAGCCCAGGGATCGATCAACGCACCGGTGGAATCGCGCACCTCGAAATGCAGGTGGGGAATGTCGGAAAACCCCGAGCTGCCGACGGACCCGAGCAGATCCCCCGCTTGCACCCGGCTCCCGATGACGACGGCAACGGAATTCTTCTTGAGGTGGAGATAGTACGACACCACGCCGTCCGGATGCCGGATCGCGACGTAATTGGCGATCGCGCCGGTCGTCCAGCTCTTTTGCCGGTCGAACTCCCCGTCGTGGGTGTTCAGCACCGTCCCGGCCGCGGCGGCGTGCACGGGCACGCCCGAGTCCATGACCGCGAAATTGAGGAGGGTGATGTCGGTGCCGGCGTGACCATCGTAGGTTTTTGGACCGCAGGTGTAGTCGCGCAAACCGGCCCCGGGAAGCTCATCGACATAGTTCAGATAGTAGAACGTTTGATTGAGCGTCCCAGTGAGTGGCTCCGTGAATTGAGTGGTGGCAGGCGGCGGGCCCGGACCGGATCCATCTCCACCGCATCCGGCGATCAGCGTCGCCGCCAGCGCACCTCGGAAAACCTTCATCCCTTTATGGCAATGACGTCGATCTCGACCCGGGCGTTCTTGGGAAGGCCCGCGGCCTGCACCGTGGAGCGCGCCGGTTTGTGCGTCCCGAAATGCTTGGCGTACACCTCGTTCATCTGCGTGAAGTCGGCCATGTCGGCGAGGTATACCGTCGTCTTGACGACGTTGGCGAGCGACGTCCCGGCTGCCGCGAGCACCGCCTTCAGGTTGGCGAACACCTGTTCGGTCTGCTCGCCGGTGGTGCGGCCCACCAGCTCGCCACTGTGGGGATCGAGCGCCACCTGCCCCGCCGTGTAGACCAGGCCCCCCGTCACGATCGCCTGGCTGTAGGGTCCGATCGCCTTGGGGGCGGCATCGGTCGCGACTACGCCCAGCCCGCTCGATTTGCTCATCAGAAGAGTCCCTCGATGGTGCCGTCCGGATGCAGGCGGATGCGCTCCGCCGCCGGGTTCTTGCCGAGCCCGGGCATCGTCATGATGTCGCCGGCGAGCGCCACCACGAAGCCGGCGCCGGCGGACGGGAGAATGTCGCGCACATGCAGGGTGAATCCAGTGGGTGCGCCGAGCTGCGTTGCGTCATCGGAGAGCGAGTACTGGGTCTTCGCCATGCAGACGGGCGTTTCGCCGAGGCCGAGCTTGGGGAGGAGCTCGAGCTGGCGCTCGGCCGCCGGCGCAAACCCCACGCCGCCGGCGCCGTAGATCTCCCGCGCGATCGTTTCGATCTTCTCGCGAATCGGCCGCCGCTCATCGTACAACGGCTTGAACGCGGCCTTGCTCGATTTGAGCAGGCCCAGCAGCGCCTCCGCCACCTCGACCCCACCCTCCCCGCCCTTTTCCCAGACATCGCAGCGCACGACCTCCACGCCTTCGGCGGCGCCGACCGCGCGCACGGCTTCGACTTCTTCGTCGTTGTCGGTGAGGAAGCGATTGAGCGCGACCATCGCGGGGACGCCAAACTTCTTCACGTTGCGGATGTGGCGGCGCAGGTTCTCCGAGCCCCGCTGCACGGCGGCGACGTCCGGCGGCCCCAGCTGATCTTTCTTCTTGCCGCCGTGCATCTTCAGCGCCCGCACCGTGGCCACGATGATCGCCGCTTCGGGCTTCAACCCGGCGAACCGGCACTTGATGTCGAAGAACTTTTCCGCGCCCAGATCGGCGCCGAATCCCGCTTCCGTGAGCACGATATCGGACAGCGCGAGGCCGAGCTTGGTCGCGACGACCGAGTTGCAGCCGTGCGCGATGTTCCCGAACGGCCCGCAGTGGACGAGCGCGGGGCCTCCTTCCAGGGTCTGCACGAGGTTCGGGTTGATCGCGTCCTTCAGCAGCAGCGTCATCGCGCCCTGCGACTTGAGATCGCTGGCGCGCGCGGCCGTCTTGTCCGGCCGGAGCCCGAGGATGATGCGCGAGATCCGCTCCTCGAGATCCTGAATCCCGCTCGCCAGGGCGAGAATCGCCATGATCTCCGAGCCCGGAATGATCACGAACCGTTCCTCGCGCATCGGCCCGCCGTTCAAGCCCCCGAGTCCCACGATGATGTTGCGGAGGGCGCGGTCGTTCATGTCGATCGTGCGCGGCCAGGTGATGCGCCGCACGTCCAGCCCGAGCGCGTTCCCATGATGCAGGTGCGCATCCAGCATGGCGGACAGGAGGTTGTGCGCGCTCGCGATCGCGTGGAAGTCGCCGGTGAAATGGAGGTTGATGTCCTCCATCGGCACGACCTGCGCGTAGCCGCCACCGGCCGCGCCGCCTTTGACGCCGAAGACCGGGCCGAGCGACGGCTCGCGAATGGCCAGGATCGCGTTCTTGCCGAGCTTGCGGAGCGCCTGCGTGACGCCGACGGTGACCGTCGACTTCCCTTCGCCGGCGGGCGTGGGGTTGATCCCGGTCACGAGCACCAGGCGGCCTTTGGCCGCCCGCGACTCAAGCGCCCGCGACGAGACCTTGGCCTTGTATTTCCCGTACAGCTCGAGCTCATCATCCGAGAGCCCGAGCTCGGCGGCGACGTCGCGAATCGGGCGCAGCGTCGCGGCCTGGGCGATCGCGATGTCGGAAGGGACTTTGGCGGTGGCGGTGCTCATAGGGTCGAGTCGAGGCGTGCGCCGAAGCAGCGGCGCGCGTTGGCGGTGGTGCGCTGCGCGAGACTCGCCGGCTCCTCCCCGCGGATTTCGGCGGCGCGCCGGGCGACTTCGCGAACGAAGCCGGGCTCGTTGCGCTTGCCGCGATGCGGCACCGGCGCGAGATACGGCGCATCGGTCTCGAGCAACAGACGGTCGGTCGGACAGGCGGACAGTCGGTCGGTCCGCGTCCAGTTCTTGAATGTGATCATGCCACTGAACGAGAAATATGCACCGATCCTGAGCCCGGCGTCCCACACATCGTCGCCCGACGAAAAACTGTGCAGCACGACGACGGGGGGCCGTGGAGCCAGCGCGCGCAGCATCGACGTCATGTCCGCGTCGGCAGCGCGCGCGTGCACGACGACCGGCTTGCCCAGCTCGGTCGCGAGCTGGAGCTGGGCCTCGAACGCGGCGCGCTGCGTTGCGGCCGGTGAATGCATGTAGTGGTAGTCGAGTCCGGTTTCCCCCACTGCCACCACTTCCGGACGGTCCAGCAATGCCCGGATGCGCGCCGCCGCCTCCGGCGACCAGCTGCGCGCCTCGTGCGGGTGGATGCCCGCAGTCGCCGAGAGGCCCTTCGTGCCGCGCGCGAGTGCCGCAGCGCGCTCGCTCCCCGCCGCCGCCTCGCCGATCACCACGACATGCCCGATGCCGGCAGCACCGGCCCGCGCGAGCACAGCGTCACGGTCGGCAGCGAACGCGGCGTCGCCCAGGTGGCAGTGGGTGTCGACCAGGTAAGGACACGCCACTGGCGTGTCCCCTACCGTGTCGGCTGCGGGGTGCGAGAGGTGCCGGGCGGGGTCGCGGTGGACGGCGGTACCGCCGGTGCGGCCGGGGCGCGGGTGCCGAACGTGCGCGCCCCCCGCGCGTCTTCACCCGGCCAGCGCTTTTCGATCCACAGCAGCACGGGCGCCGCAATGTAGATCGATGAGAACGTGCCCGTGAAGATTCCGAACGACATCACCCAGGCGAACGGCCGAATGACCTCACCCGCCAGGACCAGCAACGCCAGCGTCGTGGCGATCGTGGTTCCATGCGTCAACACCGAGCGCGGCAGGGTTTCGTTGATGGAGAGGTTCAGGATCTCGTAGAGGTTTTGACGCCGGTATTTGCGCAGGTTTTCGCGCACGCGGTCGAAGATGATGATCGTGTCGTTCAGCGAGTAGCCGACCACCGTCAGGACGGCGCCCACCACCACCAGGCTGACCTCGAGGTGCATGACGCTGATGAAGGCGATCGTCGCGACGACGTCGTGCGCGGTCGCCACCACCGCCGCGAGTCCGAACCGCCACTCGAACCGGAACGCGAGGTAGACGAGCGTGACCAGGAAGCTGAACAGAATCGCGAGGAACGCCTTCCCCTGCAGCTCGCGGCCGACTTTTGGACCCACGGCCTCGCGCCGGGCGATGTGATACTGGCCGGGGCCCACGGTCTGGTCGAGCGCCTTGGCGACGGCATCGGCGACTTCCTGGGTGCCGGCCTCGCCCTCCGCCACCTCGGCGCCGAGCCGCGCCCGCACCACGTAGGACGTATCGGAGCCGAAGTTGTAGATGTCGGCGCCGTGGAGCCCCACGTTGTCGAGTGCGGTGCGGAGCGTGGCCGTCTCCGTTTTGTGTGCAATGTCGAACTGCACCAGCGTCCCGCCGGTGAACTCGATGCTGTAGTTGATGCCTCGGCTCACCAGGAAGATGACGCCGATGAGCATGATGGCACCCGTGAGGGAGAACGCCACGCGGCGCCATTTGATGAAATCGTAGTTCGCGTTCGCGAAGAGTCTGATCATCAGATACTCAGGGTGACCATGTCGGGCCGCCGCTGCAGCCACATGAGGAAGAGCGTCTTGACCACGAAGATGGCCGAGATCATCGACGCGACGATACCGATGATGAGCGTAATGGCAAAGCCCTGCACCGGGCCGGTCCCGACGGCATAGAGAATCAGCGCCGTGAGGATCGTGCTGACGTTCGAGTCGATGATGGCGTTCATCGCGTGCAGGAACCCGTCCTCCACGGCGAGCCGCAGCGACTTGCCGTGGACCAGTTCCTCGCGGATGCGCTCGAAGATCAGCACGTTCGCGTCGACGGCGATCCCGATCGACAACACAAAGCCGGCGAGCCCGGGCAAGGTCAGGGTAAAGCCGAACGCGGCGAGTCCCGCCAGGGTGAAGAGGCAGTAGAGTGTCAGCGCCGCCACGGCGAGCGCGCCCGACATCTTGTAGTAGCCGATCATGATCACGATGACGAGCAGGACGCCCACGATGCCGGCGATCACGGCGTCGTGAATCGAATCCGAGCCCAGCGTGGCGCTGATCGCGCGCTCATCGACAATCGTGAGCGGCGCCGGCAGCGCGCCGGCGCGCAGCACGAGCGCGAGATCGCTCGCCTCCTGCAGCGGCTTGGTGCCGAGCTCGATCTGCCCGTTGGCGTTGATCTGACTGCGGATCACGGGCGGCTGGCCCTGGACCCGGCCGTCCAGAATGATCGCCATGTAATCGCCCACGTGGCGCGCCGTCTCTTGTCCGAACTTGCGGCCGCCGCGGCGGCTCAGCTGAAAGGTGACGATCGATTGGTTCGTCACCTGATCGCGGCGCGCGTTGGCCTTGACCAGCTCCTCGCCCGTGATGATCGGGCGGGACTCGACGGCGTAGAGCGCGCGGTACGCGCGCGCGCCGCGCGACTCGGACGCCGCACCCCAGCGCAGCTCGATGCCCCGCGGGATCTGCGCGCGCACGTCGGCGCGCGCGATCAGGCTGTCGACCTGCGGCCACTGCTCTTCCGGCACGAGAAACTCGCCCGGGAGCTGCCCCTGAAACAGCAGCGACGAGAGCACGCCCGGCGCGTTCGCGTCGACGGAATCCGCGCGCTGCGTCTTGCTCTTGCTGGTGTCGCCGAACAGCTGCGAGACCGCCGACGGCGCGCTGGTGGGCGACTTGATGCCGGCGCGGCGCAGCGCCCCGTCCAGCGCCGGCAGCGCGTCGCGGAAGGTGTTCTTCATGTCCGTGATGCGGAACTCGAGGAACGCCGTCCGCTGGATCACGCCCTTGGCCCGGGCGGGATCTTTCTCGCCCGCGAGCTCGACGATCAGCCGGCAGCGGCCCTGGATCTGCACGACGGGCTCGGTGGTGCCGAACTCGTCGATCCGGGTGCGCACGACCTTCTCGGCGCGTTGAATCGCATCCGCGCAATCGGGCACCGGTCCCTTGGACTGATCGACTTCGAGCGCCAGATGGATGCCGCCCTGCAGGTCCAGGCCGAGCTTGATCGGGACCCGCCGCACCGTCGTGTCCTTCATCCGGCCGCTCGCCGGATCCGCCACGCGCATGGTCACGTTGCGGGGCACGAGCGAAACGATGCTGCCCACGATCAGCAGTCCGATGACGTACAACCGGCTCTTGATCTTCCCCATCCGAGTCTCTCTCTACTTGTTGAGGGCCGCCCGCGCCGCGTGGCGGTCGCGCTCGAGTTGCGCCACCAGGGCCTCGCGGGACGGAAACGCCTGCACATCGCGCAGGCGACGGACCCAGGTCACGTCGACTGTCTCCCCGTACAGCTCGCCGTCGAAATCGAACAGATGCACCTCGAGCGCGCGAGCCTGTTCACCGAATGTCGGCCGGGGGCCCTGATTCATCATGCCACCGAATTCTAGGATCTGGGAGTTTGGAGTTGGGATACGAGGTTTTGTTCCCAAGCTCCCAACTCCTGACTCCAAAATCCTTACCCGCACCGCATACACACCATCAGGCGGCAATAGCTTCCGGGGATCGGGGGGCTCGAGATTCAGGGTCGGAATCCCGATCGTCTTGCCCCGCCCCGCCCCCCGCACCACCCGAGCGCGAATCCCGTACGGGCGGCCCAGCCACCGGGCCGCGGCAGCGAGATCCCCGTGCGCGAGCGCCGTACGAATCAACGTCGACGAGATCGGCTGCGCCTCGTCCCGTATCGCATCAACGACCGTCATGCCGAACCCGTGCCGCTGCGCGAGCCGCCCTACCACCTCGACGTCGCCGGCGCGTCCCCGGCCGAATCCGTGATCGTATCCAATCACGAGCTCACGCATCGCAAACTCATCCCGCAGCCGCAGCACGAACGCTTCGGCATCGAGCTGCGCCACCGCGGGCGTGAACGGCATCAGGACGAACTGCGCGATGCCGTGCGCGTTCACCAGGTCTCTTTTCTCGTCGGGCAGCGTCAGCAGCTGCGGCGCCGCCGCCGGGTTCACCACCGCGAGCGGATGCGGGTCGAACGTGACCAGCACGCTCGTCGAGTCGTTCGCCTGCGCCCGCCGGGTCAGCTCTGCGAGCACCGCTTGATGGCCGCGGTGCACGCCATCGAAGGTACCCATGGTGACCACCGCACCGCGAGCCGACATCAGTCTTCCGCCACCACGACGCGGGGCTTGAGCAGCTCGTTCGACTGCTCGGCGACCGCTAACAGCTCGTCTCCGTCGAATACCGCCGTCAGCGGTCTGCCGTCGGCAGTCGCTCCCATGGCAATGGGCCGGCCGTGCAGGACCGCATCCCGTTCCTTTCTATCTACTTGCCGGCGCGGCATGTGCGCGACCAGGATCGCTGCATCCCGCAACGCCCCCGCGGTCACCGCCTCCGGGGCGACGGCATCGTCCAGCGTCAGGGGGCCCACGGCCGTGCGCCGCAGCGCGGCCAGGTGCGCCCCGCACCCGAGGGCCGCGCCGATGTCTCTGGCGAGTGAGCGGAGATAGGTTCCCGCGCTCACTCTGGCGCGAAACTGCAGATCGGGGACGGACGCCTCCACGATCTCCAGCTCGCGGATTTCCACCGTCCGCGGCTTCAGCGCCACCGATTCACCGCGCCGCGCGCGCCGATACGCGCGCTCGCCCTGCACTTTGACCGCCGAGTATGCCGGCGGCGTCTGTGCGTATCCACCGCGAAACCGCGTGACGACATCGGCGAGCTGCGCCGGCGTAATGCCGGTCCACGGCGCCGTCGCCACGACCTGGCCCGTCAGATCGTCGGTGTCGGTCGTGACGCCGAGCCGGATGACGCCCTCGTACGACTTCGGCCACTCGGCCGCGAAGGGCGCCAGGCGCGTCGCGCGGCCGACCACCAGCACCAACAAGCCCTTCGCGAACGGATCCAGCGTGCCCAGATGGCCGATGCGCGGTTCGCCGAGCGCGCGCCGCACCACATCGACGACGTCATGGGACGTGGGGCCGGCCGGCTTGGCCACCAACACGAGCCCCCCGTTCTTCAGTCGTCCGACTCCTTCAGCTCCTTCAGCACGCGGTCGATGCGCTGCGCGTGCTCGATGCCGCGATCCAGGTGAAAGTGCAGCTCGGGACTGGTCCGCAGGTGGAGCTCCTTCGACAGCTGCGCCCGCAAGTAACGCGCGGCGCTCGCGAGACCCTCCAGCGACCTCGCCTTTTCCTCGGCGGTCCCCAGGACGCTGACCCGCACGTTGGCGTGCGACAGATCCGGCGACACGTCCACCGCGGTCACCGTGACGAACCCGATGCGCGGATCGCGTACGTCGCCGGTGAGAAACGCGCCGACGGCCTGGCGGACCAATTCGCTGACGCGCTCGGGACGATGGCTGCGGCGTTTCATGTCAGAGATAGCTCGTGCTCGTGTCCACGATGCGAGCGCCGTCGGCTCCCTCGACCAGTTGGTCCGCCTCCCGCAGCACGCTCTCGGCGTGACGGCGGTCGGTGCTGACGACCGCGGCCGTCAGCTCCGCCCGCTGCCAGAGATCGTGATGCGCGGTTTCGGCGACCGACACGTTGAAGCGGTTGTGCATCCGATCCTTGAGACTCTTCACGATCGTCCGCTTGTCCTTGAGCGACTGGCACGCCGGGAGGTGCAGCTCCCAGACCATCACCCCCACAATCACGACTCAGTGGCGCTGAGGGTGCGCGCGACCTCCTCGATCCGGTATGACTCGATCAGGTCGCCCACCTTGATGTCGTTGAAATTCTCGACGCCCATCCCGCACTCGAAGCCTTCGCGGACCTCGCGGACGTCGTCCTTGAAGCGCTTGAGCGACGCCAGCGTGCCGTCGTACGCCTCGACGCCGTTGCGGATGACGCGGACGCGCCCCGTGCGCGGGATGACGCCGCTGCGCACGAAGCAGCCCGCGATGGTGCCGACCTTGGCGATCTTGAAGATCTGGCGCACTTCGGCCTCGCCCAGAACGACTTCCTTTTTCTCGGGCGCGAGCAGGCCTTCCATCGCCAGCTTCACCTCTTCGACGGCCTCGTAGATGATCCGGTAGGTGCGGATCTCCACCCGCTCGCGATCGGCAGCGGCGCGCGCGTTGGAATCGGGACGCACGTGGAAGCCGACGATGATCGCGCCCGACGCGCGCGCGAGCAGCACGTCGGACTCCGTGATCGCTCCGACCCCGCGGTGCACCACTTCGACTTTGACCTCCGCGGTCGACAGCTGTGCCAGCGCATCGGCCAACGCCTCGGCGGGGCCGCCCTGGTCGGCCTTGATGATGATCCGCAGCGTCGCCACGCCGCCGGCGGCCGCCTCCGCCATGAAGTCTTCGAGCGTCTTGACCCTGCCCGAGCGGCGGTGCTGCGCCTCGCGCTCGAGGCGCTGCCGCTTCTGCGCGATTTCGCGCGCGGCGGCCGCATCGTCCATCGCGAGGAAGCTGTCGCCGGCCTCGGGTACACCCTCGAAGCCGAGGATCTGCACCGGCGTGGACGGGCCAACGTCGACCTCGGGGCCGCCGCGCTCGTCGTACATCGCGCGCACCCGGCCCGAGTACTGACCGCAGATGAAATCGTCGCCGACCTTGAGCGTGCCGTTCTGCACGAGGATCGTCGCGATCGCGCCCTTGCCTGGATCGAGCGTCGCTTCGAGCACCGACCCCTGCGCCTTGCGGTCGGGATTCGCCTTGAGATCGAGCAGCTCGGCCTGGAGCAGGATCTGCTCCAGCAGCGCGTCCACGTTGGTGCCTTTCTTGGCGGAGATCGGCGTCATCAACGTCGTGCCGCCGAATTCCTCGAGCACGACGCCGTGCGAGAGCAGATCCTGTTTTACTTTTTGTACGTTCGCCGTCGGCAAGTCGATTTTGTTGATCGCGACGACGAGCGGCACGCCGGCGTTCTTGGCGTGCGAGATCGCCTCGATCGTCTGCGGCATGATCGCGTCATCGGCGGCGACGACCAGCACGACGATGTCGGTGACCTGGGCGCCGCGGGCCCGCATCGCGGTGAACGCTTCGTGGCCCGGCGTATCGAGGAAGGTGATCTTGCGCCCGTCCTTCAGCGTGACCTGATAGGCGCCGATGTGCTGCGTGATCCCGCCGGCTTCGCCCGCGACCACGTTGGCCTTGCGGACGTAGTCGAGCAGCGATGTTTTGCCGTGGTCGACGTGACCCATGATCGTCACGACCGGCGGCCGCGGCTTGAGCGTCTCGGCGGCGTCCTGGGCCGCTTCGCTCTGTGTGGTGGCGTACTCCTCTTCGCGCACCGCCTGGAAATTGAACGCCGAGGCGATCAGCTCGATCATGTCGAAGTCGAGCCGCTGATTGATGGTGACCATCTGGCCCAGCTCTTTGAAAGCAAACGTGACGATCTGGGTCGGCGGCACCTTGAGCGTGTTCGCCAGCTCGGAGACGGTGATGAACTCCGTCACTCGCACCAGCGTCTTCTCGCGCTCGCGCTCCTCACGGCGGCGCTCTTCCTGCACCTCGCGGAACGTCGGGCCCTCTTCGCGACGGTGCACCCCCTTTTTGCCGACGGGCGCCTTCAACGTGGCCAGGGTGCGCGAGATATTCTGCGCGACGGCTTCCTGATCGACCAGCGATTTCTTGCCCTTCTTGCGCTTCTTGCCTTTCTCGCGGCGGCGCTCATCGAGTGGCGCTGTGCCGGGAGCGGCTGAGGCCACGGGCCGGGGTGGAACCGTGCTGCCCGGACCGGACGGCGTCCCACGCGCGACCGGAACAGGGCGCGGGCGCACGGGCGTCGGAATGAATGGCCGAGGTGAAGCGGCGGCGGGGGGCGGCGAGAACAGCGGCGGCGGAGGGGCGGCCGGTGCCGTCGGAGGTTCAGCCAGCTCCGCCGGCGCGGTGGCCGTCGGTGCCAGATCCTTGAACAGCGCGGCGGCGCGCTCTTCGAGCGATGGTGCCGCCTTTTCCTCTTCCTGTTCGCGCGCGGCCGTCTCGAGCGCCAGCCGGGCCCGTTCGGTCTCGGCGGCTTCGGCGGCGGCACGCTCGGCTTCGGCGGCATCGGCGGCCGCGACTTCGGCGGCGGTGCGGCGCCGGCGCTTGGGTCGGGCTTCGCTCGTCACGGGTTCGGGTGCCGGCTCGGCGGCCTTGGCGGCCGCGCGGCGGCGCTTCGGAGCGGCGGCCGGCGCTTTCTGCTTGCGCTTGTCGCGCTCCCAGCGCGCCCGCATCAGCGACACCTGCTCGTCCTTGAGCGGCGTCAGATGGCTGCGCACGAAGATGTCCATCTCCTTGAGCATGCCCATCAGCTGCTCGCTGGAGATGCCGAATTCCGCTGCCAGATCGTGAATGCGCGTCGTTGCCACTGAACTCCTCGCTATCGGCTATCGGCTATCAGCCCTCTTGCCAGTGCGGGGTCGCTCACACCCGCCGCCTGCACCGGCGGCCGGCCCAACCCCGCTCCCAACTCATTGGCCACCGGCCCTCGCAGCACCGGGACCTGCTTCGCCTCGGCGAGCCGAGCCACTTTCTCGATCGTCCGCTGGCTCGCATCAGCCGCCAGCACCACGCACGAGATCTTGCCTCGCTGCAACCCTGCCCGGACACCTGCTACGCCGATCACCACGTTGCCCGCCCTGAGACCGAGGCCCAGGAGCCGGGCGATTTTCGCGCTCACGTCGTAGTCTTGCCTGGGTCTTCCTCTTCGCCGCCTTCCTCAGTCATCTCGTTGAGGAACGACATCATCTTCTCGGCGAGATCAGGCGTCATCCCCGGGATCTGATCGACCTCTTCGCGCTCGAGATCGAGGATATCCTGGAGCGTCTTTTTCCCCGCCTGCTCGAGGACCGCCACCAGCTCCGGCGACAGCCCCTTCATCTCCGCGAGGTTCACCTGGGTGACGGACTGATCGGCCGGCGGGAGCGGCGCGAACAGCGGACCCTCACCGCCCCGCTCCAGCCACTCGCGACTCGAGTACAGATCGACCTTCCACCCCGTCAGCTCCGAGGCCAGCCGCACGTTCTGGCCGTTGCGGCCGATGGCGAGCGAGAGCTGATCTTCATCCACGATCGCCTGAATCGTCTTCGATTCGGGATCGGAGAAGACGCGCGCGACGCGCGCGGGCGCGAGCGACAGCTTGGCAAAACGCTCCGGGTCCGACGACCAGGGCACGATGTCGATGCGTTCGCCGTTCAGCTCGTTCACGACCGCCTGGACGCGCGAGCCCTTGAGTCCCACGCAGGCCCCCACCGGGTCGATCGAATCGTCGCGCGACCAGACCGCGATCTTCGTGCGGCTGCCGGCTTCGCGCGCGGTGGCGCGAATTTCGACGATCTGCTGCTGAATCTCGGGGACCTCGAGCTTGAACAGCGCCTTCACGAACAGCGGATCGGCGCGCGAGAGAATCAAGCGCGGGCCCTTGGGCGTCTCCTCGATGCGCTTGAGCACCGCGCGAATCGTATCGCCCTGATGGAAATGCTCGCGGTGGTTCTGATCGCGGTACGGAATGATCGCTTCGGCTTCCCGGAATTTGTTCAGCATCACGACGATCTTGCCGCGCTCGATCTGCTGCACTTCGCCGGAGAGCAGCTCTCCGACTTTTCCGGAGAACTCCTCACGGATGCGGCTGCGCTCGCCTTCGCGCACCCGCTGGATGATCCGCTGCTTCGCCGCCTGCACCGCGGTGCGGCCGAACTGCTCGAACGGCACCTCTTCTTCCAGCACGTCGCCCGGCTCGAATTCCGGGTCTTCGTAGCGCGCTTCCTCGAGCGATATCTGCGTGCCGGCGTCCTCGACCGTTTCGACCACGGTCTTGAGCACCACGATCCGGATCGATCCCTTCAGCTCGTCGACCCCGATCTCGGCGCGGACGTTGGGTCCATAGCGCTTCACCAGGGCGGCATGCAGGCCGTCCTTGAGCAGGTCGATCAGCTCGCTCCGCTCGAGCTGCTTGGTATTGGTCAGCTCTCTGATTGCGGAGACGACATCGGTTGCGTTAGCCATCACCGTATCCTTGGGTCTCGGTCATCGGCCGTCGGCAACGCCAGGCGGGCGTCTTTGACGTCCTGCAACCGGTATTCGCGCTCCAATCCGCCCTGCGGGTGGAGCACCACCGTTTCAGTTGTCGGGACCGAGACGATGCGGGCTCGCACCCGGCCCATCCCGGCCAGCTTCACGTTCACCTCGCGGCCCACGAACTGGACCCAATGGCGGTGCCAGCGCACGGGCCGTTCGATCCCCGGGCTCGACACTTCCAGCACATAGCGATTGCCAAGGGGGCCACCACCATCGGCGTCGAGCCACTGCTCCAGCGCCCGGCTGACCCGGCTGCAGTCTTCGACCGTGACGTTCCGTGGCGGACAGTCAATGCGGACTTGGACGAGCGGTCGGTTCGGCGTGCCGCCGATGCGCAGGTCGGCCAGGTCGAACCCCAGCTGCTCCAGGCGGGTCCGAAAAGCCTCGACGAAACTCTCAGTGAGCATAAAAAAAAGCGCGGGCCGAACTTCGCCCGCTTCACGGTGGGGAATGTAGCCCGGGTCCCCCGAGTGTCAACCTCGCGGCCGCCCGAGGTAGGCGACCATGCGTCCATCGCGTCCCCGCGACGCGCGATGTGAGAAAAAGCGCTCGCGCTCCTCCGCGCTGCACCACGGCGAGATCGAGACCTCGCGAATGCCGAGCCCGTGCGCCTGCTGGGCGAGGATGCCGCGCAGATCGAGATGCGTCGACTCCGGCCGTCCGAAGCGATCGGCCACCTCAGAACCTACTTCATAACACTCGCCGCAAATGCCTACGCCACAATGCACTACGATGTCACTCGCTCTGGCGAATCCACGCGACTTCAGGAGCGCGACGGCCCGCTCCAGAATCCCGCCGGCCGTGCCTCGCCAACCGGCGTGGACCAGCGCGAGCGCGCCTTTGGGCGGGACCGCCAGGTACACCGGGATGCAGTCCGCGACCGTGATCGTGAGCAGGACGCCGGGCTCCTTCGTGGCATGCCCATCGATCCCATCGAGGATGAGCCAGCCCTCCGGGAGCGGCTCGTGCCACTGCACGGCGGTCCCGTGGACCTGATGCGAGAGTACGACGGCGGGAAAGCGGGTGTCGAATGCGGCGCGAAACGCGCGCCAGCGGCCGCTGACCTGCCCGACCGGCTCTTCACTCCATAACCCGAGACTCAGCGGGCGGGTCGTGATGCCCGCGACGAGGCCGTACCGCTCGGCCCACTCGGCCAGCTCGAGTCGTGGCAGGGCGACATCGCCGACCGGCTGCTCTTGCAATACGGGCGCCGCATGCGGCACGCCCACACTACGACCGGCGCTCAATTTGTGCTCCCAGCGCTTGCAGTCGGGTATCGATGTGCTCGTAGCCCCGTTCGATCTGCCCGATGTTCTGAATCACCGAATCGCCCTGTGCCGCCAGGGCCGCGAGCAGCATAGCCATGCCGGCGCGGATGTCGGGACTCTCGACGACCTGACCTCGCAGCGGCGACGGGCCTGCGATCACCGCGCGGTGGGGATCGCACAGGACGATGCGGGCGCCCATTCCGATAAGCTTGTCCACGAAGAACAGCCGCGATTCGAACAGCTTCTCGAAAACCATCAGCAGGCCATCGCACTGCGTCGCCACGACGATCGCGATGGACATGAGGTCAGCCGGGAAGGCGGGCCACGGCCCGTCCTCGAGCTTGGGCACATGCCCCCCCAGATCGGGACGAATGCGGCGTTCCTGATCGGCGTCGACGATGAGCTTCGTTCCTTCAAGCCTCGGACGCACGCCCAGCCGTTCGAACCCGAGCACCGTCGATTGCAGATCGTCGCCGCGGACGCCGTCGATCGTTACGGAGCCGCCCGTGACCGCGGCGAGCCCCACGAATGATCCGATCTCGATGTGGTCGGGGCCAACCGTATGCGCCGCCGCCTTCAGGGTAGCGCCGCCCTGAATCGTGAGCGTGTTGGAGCCGATCCCTTCGATCGCCGCGCCGAGCCCCACCAGGAACCGCGCCAGATCCTGCACATGCGGCTCGGATGCGGCGTTGCGCAGGACGGAAGTGCCCGGGGCGCGCACCGCCGCCATCAGCGCGTTCTCGGTGCCCGTGACGCTCGGCTCGTCGAGAAAGATGTCCGCGCTCTTGAGTTTGCCCTCGAATTTGTACGTGTCGCCGACGGTGATTTCGGCCCCGAGCCGCTCGAGCGCGAGAAAATGGGTGTCGACGCGGCGCCGGCCGATGACGTCGCCGCCCGGCGGCGGCAGCGTCACCCGGCCAAACCGCGCCAGCATCGGCCCCGCCAGGAGAATTGACGCGCGGATTTCCTTGCACAGTTGCGGATCGAGCGGCTTGGGCTCGGCACGGCTCGTATCGATCTCGACCGTGTTCGCGCCCTGCCACTGTACCGTCGCGCCCACGTGTTGCAGCAACGCGAGCATGGTCTCGACGTCGCGAATGCGCGGAACGTTGTCGATGCGACAGGGACCGTCGGCGAGCAGCGTCGCCGCGAGAATCGGAAGGGCCGCGTTCTTGTTGCCTGCGGGGCGGATCGTGCCGGTGAGCGGGCGTCCTCCCGTGACACGGAACGACGGTGGCATAGGTCCGCCCAAGCTACCGGGCCGCTTGCGCCTGCGTCAAGCGTTCGCGAACGTTGGCCCTCGTGCATCCCTTGCTCGCGCTGGCACTCGTCGTCGTGGCCGGCATCGGCGTCACGCGGCTGACCCGCCCCTCATTTCGTCATCCGTTACTCGACGGCATCCTCGAGACCGGAGTGCCGTTGGTCCTGCTGGGCGCGCTGCTCGGCCCAGGACTCGGGGTCTTCGACGCTGCCACCGTCCGCGTGCTCGCGCCGATCATGGCGGTCGGCATCGGGTGGGTCGGCGCCTCGTTCGGCGCCCGCCTCGAATGGCGCATGCTGCGGCGCGTCACGCCGCGCACCTGGCTCGTCGGCGCCGCGCTCGCCCTCCCGGTGCTGCTCACCACCGGCGCTGCGGTGTGGGCCCTGGGACGGTCGGTGCGACCCCTCGGCGATGCGTGGGGGGCCGGCGGCGGGGCGCGTGCCGCGGGCGGCATCGCGCTCGTTCTCGGCGGCGCGCTGACGACCGCGGCCAGCTGGCGCGGCCCGAAGCTGGGCCGGCGCAACGCGCTGCTCGACACCGCGTTTGGAACGGCTGCCGTTGCGCTGGGCGTCGCGTTGTATCATCCGCAGCTCCTGCTGCGCAGCATCGCGCTCACGCTGATCGCGAGCGCGGGGCTCGGCGGCCTGTTTGTCGGTCTCGCACGGCTGCAGGGAGACCTCAGCGAAACCGCCATCGGCGTAGGTCTGACGGGCGTCGTCGTTGCAGGCGCCGGCTTCAGTTACGCGACGGGACTCTCGCCGTTCGTCGTGTGCGGGTTGAGCGCGGCGGTGCTCGTCAGCTTCTCGCCCCCCGCCGTGCGGCTCGCGGCGCAGAGAGTGCTCCGCCGCTGGGAGATCCCGCTCTATGCGGCCTTCCTCATTATCGCAGGCGCTCTGCTCCAGCGGTTCTCCCCATGGCTGCTCCCGGCGGCGGTGTTCCTGGCGGTCCTACGCGCCGCCGTTCGCTGGGTCACGGTGCGATTTGGGCTCGATCAAATCGACCCGATCTGGCGCTCGCTCCCCTTCGCCGCCCCCCGGGAATTCGCGTTCCCCGCGATGCGCCAGGGAGCCGCGGCGGTCGCGCTGGCGGCTGGATTCGACCTGCTGCGGGTGGACTCCGCCGCGGGCTCCCCTCCCGGTGGCGCCGTGTTGCTGACGGTGCTGCTGAACGTGCTGGCAGCCGAAGCGGTCGTGGTGCTCACCCCGTTGACAGCCGCGCCGCGGCACGCCGAGGTTACGTGATGCTTCCGACCTGGGTCGGCGTCGTGTCGGCGCTGAGTCTCGCGATCATCGCCGTTGCCGCCCTCGTTGGAGCCGTCGCCGTCATTGCCGCGGCGCTGAGCATCCGGGCGGCGGTCAAGGCGATCAAGCACCTCGCCGGTCCCGCGATCACCGACGTGCGGCAGCTCATTACCTCGATCAAGATCGAAGCCGACGCGCTGGTGGGGGCATCCCGCGACGTGCGCCATCGCATTGTTCGGGCCGCCGATGCCGCGGAAGAACGGCTCACCGATTTGGACACGCTGGCCGAGGTGATGCAAGGCGAGCTGGAGGAGACGGCCCTCGACGCCGCCGCGACCCTGAAAGACGTGCGGCGCGGGCTCTCGGTGTGGCGCTGGAGCCGCAAGCTCCTGAAAGGCAAAAAGCGACGGTGAAAAGACTGGGCGCCGTCACCCTGCTCGCGCTCGCCGGGGTGGTGCTGTTTCCCGGCGTCGCGCACGCCTGGACTCCCGGGACCCACATCTTCCTCGGCGAGTCGGTGCTCGCAAACCTGCACCAGCTTCCCACCATCGTCGCCGACCTGCTGCGCGCCTTCCCCTACGACTTCCTCTACGGCAACATCGCGGCCGACACGTCGATGGCCAAGAAGTACGCGCCGGTCGGCCGGCATTGCCATGCGTGGCACGTGGGCCAGGAGATCTTCGACCTCGCGCCGAGCGATCCGCTGCGCGCGTTCGGCCTCGGCTATCTGTCGCATCTCGCGGCCGACACGATCGCCCACAACTTCTTCGTGCCGCGCCAGCTGGTCCTCACCTCCAGCACGGTCGCGCTCGGGCACTCATACTGGGAGAGCCGGTTCGAGACCCACCTCGGCGACGCCTACGCGCGCGAAGCCCGGGACGTGATCCTGCAGGATCACGCCGCGAGCGACGCCCATCTCGACGAGATCATCTCGCCCACGCTGTTCAGCGTGCGCACGAATCGCCGGCTGTTCCGCGGGATGGTGCACTTGACCGAGAGCCAGAGCTGGCAATGGGTGTTCCAGGTGCTCGCGGGCACGAGCCGCTGGGATCTCGCCGATGCCGATATCGAGAAACACATGGCCGTCGCATTCGAGTACGTGATGGAGACGCTGGGCGCGGATGCCGGCGACGCGGCGGCTCGCCGGCTGGATCCGGCGGGAGAAAAGGCGCTGGGGATGGCGAAGCGCATGCGGCGCCAGGCGCTGCGCGAAGGTGGACGCCACGAACCGGAGCGCGTGGAGGAAACCGCCGAGCAGCATTTCGGATTGCCGAGGCCGTCGCTCGAGTACTGGAAGCAATCGCGCGCGCAGCGGCCCTGGCGCGAGAGTTAGACGGAGAGCTTCGCCTCCAGCACCCGCTGAGCCAGTTTGGGATCGGCTTTGCCCTTCGATTTCCGCATCAACTGGCCCACGAAGAACGGCATCAGCTTGGTCTCGCCCTTCTTGTAACGCTCCACCTCGGACGGATGATCGGCCATCACGTCGGTGACCCATCCTTCGATCACGTTGGTATCGGCGACCTGAATCAGCCCGAGAGACTCCGCGATGGTGCGCGGATCGCCGCCTTTCGCGGCGACTTCGGTGAAGACCTTCTTCGCCGCCTGATTGCTGAGCGTTCCGCCTTTCACGAGGGCGACGATCTTCGCGAGCGCGTCCGGCGTCACGCGCAGCTGTTCCTGATGATCCTTGGCGTCCGCCAGGGCCTCGGTCATCACCCAGTTCGCCGCCGCCTGCGCCTCCGCACCGGCGCGCACCACGCTCTCGTAGTATTCCGCGACCGCGCGGCTGCTCGTCACGACCGTGGCGTGCTCGCGGCTCAGCGCGTAGCTCGCCATGAACCGGTCCCGCTTCGCGGCAGGCAGCTCCGGCAGCTCGCTCTGCTGCTCGGCCACGAATTCGGGCGTCAGGATCAGTGGCGGCAGGTCGGGCTCGGGGAAGTAGCGATAGTCGTGACTCTCTTCCTTGGACCGTTGCGGCCGGACCGTATTCTCCTTGGCGTCGTACAGCATCGTCTGCTGCGTCACGGTCCCGCCCGACTCGACCAGCGCGACCTGCCGGTCGCGCTCCACGCTCAGCGCCTTCTCGACGAATGAGAACGCGTTGATGTTCTTCACCTCGGTGCGCGTATTGAGCGCCGTCTCGCCCGCGCGGCGGATCGAGACGTTGGCATCGACGCGCAGGCTGCCTTTCTCCATGTCGCAGTCGGAGATGCCGATGTACTCGAGCAGCTGTTTGAGCGTCTGGAGATACGCGCGCGCTTCGGCCGGCGAGCGCAGATCGGGACCACCGACGATTTCGATGAGCGGCACGCCGGAGCGGTTGAGATCGACCGCGGACGCTTTCGCGAACCGGTCGTGAATCGATTTCCCGGCGTCTTCCTCGATGTGCAACCGCACGATCGTTGCGTTGACGACGCCTCGCTCGGCCGAGAGGAACGACAGCGTACCGTTCGTCGCGAGCGGCTGGTCGAACTGAGAGATCTGATATCCCTTGGGAAGGTCGGGATAGAAGTAATTCTTGCGCGCAAAGATCGAGCGCGGGTGCACGGTGCAGCCGAGCGCGAGCGCGGCCCGCACAGCCAAACCGATCGCCGCACCGTTCGGCACCGGAAGCGCGCCGGGCAGGCCCAGGCAGACGGGACAAACCTGCGTATTGGGCGGCGCGCCGAACGCCGTCGAGCAGCCGCAGAACATCTTCGAGCGCGTGCGCAGCTGCACGTGCGTCTCGAGCCCGATCACCGTTTCCCAGGTCATCAGGCTTCGTCCTCAGCGGGGACGACGCGTTCGAGCGCGTAGGCCGCCTCGAGCATTTCGTCCTCGAGGAACGCCTGCCCGATGAACTGGCCACCGATGGGCAGGCCCTTTACGCGGCCAATCGGAATCGACATCGCGGGGAGGCCCGCGAGGTTCGCCGTCACGGTGAAGATGTCCGACAAATACATCGCAATCGGATCGCCGAGCTTCTCCCCCGCCTTGAACGCCGGCGTTGGGGTGGTGGGCGTGAACAGCAGATCCACGCCGCGATCGAACACGTTGCGGAAATCCTGGGCAATCAGCGCCCGCATCTGCTGGGCGCGCCGGTAGTACGCATCGTAGTAGCCCGACGACAGCACATAGGTGCCGACGAGGATGCGGCGCCGCACTTCCGGCCCAAAGCCCTGCCCGCGCGTGGACCGGTACAGGGCGCGGACGTCAGCGGATCCGTTGAACCGCGGCCCGTAGCGCACGCCATCGAAGCGGGCCAGGTTCGACGACGCCTCCGCCGGCGCGATGACGTAGTAGGTCGGCACGGCGTACGCCGTATGCGGCAGCGACACCTCCCGCACCGCGGCTCCCTGCTCTTTCATGAGGCGAATGGCGCGCTCACAGGCGCGCCGCACCGCCGGATCGAGCTCGGGGGGGAAGTACTCGCGCGGCAGACCCACGACGAAGCCCTGGAGCGATTCGGGGACCGTCGGCAGCCGCAGCGGATCGCGGTCTTCGCAGGTCGCATCGCGGGGATCCCGACCACTGATGACCGATAGCACGCGGGCAGCATCGTGGACGCTCCGCCCAAACACCCCGATCTGGTCGAGCGACGACCCGAACGCCACGAGTCCGTAGCGCGACACCCGGCCATAGGTGGGCTTGATGCCAACCACGCCGCAAAACGAGGCCGGCTGGCGCACGGAGCCACCGGTCTCGGAGCCGAGCGCCGCCGGAACCGCGCCCGCGCCGACCAGCGCCGCCGAGCCGCCCGACGATCCGCCGGGCACACGGGTCTTCTCGAGCGGATGCAGCACGCGTCCGTACGCGGAGTGCTCGGTGGACGAGCCCATGGCGAATTCGTCGCAGTTGGTCTTCCCCGCGATCAGTGCGCCCGCGGCCTTCAGCTTCGCGATCGCGGTCGCATCATACGGGGAGCGATAACCCTCGAGAATGCGCGATCCGCAGCTCGTCGTGAACTCGAGCGTGCAGATGTTGTCCTTTGCCACGACGGGCATGCCGTACAGCACGCCGGTCGGGCGGGCCGCGGCGCTCTGGGCGGCGAGCGATTTGCGGAGATCCTTGAGCGGCGTGAGCAGCGCGTTGAGCCGCTTGACCTTCGCCAGGCGGTCGGCGACCGCTTTGGCGTCGCTCACTCGAACTGACCGAGCTTCGGTACGACGAAAAAGCCCTCCTTGAAGGCCGGCGCGAATTCCGCCGGTCCAAACACGAGCGGAGCGGGATTCACTTCATCGGCGCGGAAGCGGATAGCGTCCGGTCCCGGCACGAACACTTTCACGCCGCCATTCGCCGGCACGGCGCTCAGCTGGGCGACGTAATCGATGATCCGCGACATCTGCTCCGCCAATTCCGGAAGCGTGTCTTCATCAACATCCAGCTCCGCGAGCTGCGCGATGCGAAGCACTTCGTCCCGCGATACACTCATGCCCCGTCTCCTTCCCAATCACGCTCGAGTCCCGCATAGGCGACCAGCAGTTGCTTCGTGCCGATATCCGGATCGTCGAAGTCCACCCGCACGCGGAGATCGCGGCCTTCGCCCGACACCGCGCGCACGATGCCGGCGCCGAATTTCCGGTGCCGCACGCGTTCTCCCATGACATACCGCGGCGCGTCCTGCGACACCTGTTCCGGGAATGCGATCTCCGGCAGCCGCCGCGCCGCGGCGCCACGGGGCCGCGACGGGCGCGGCGGCATCGCTCCGGACATGCCGCGCGACGGTCGCCACGAAGGCGTCGTACTGCGCTCGTCCACCACACCGGGCGGCAGCGCGTCCAGAAAGCGCGACGGCTCCGCCAGTTCCAGCCGTCCGTTGCGATAGCGCGTGCGTGCCCATGAGAGATACAACTTTTCGCGCGCGCGCGTGAGACCCACGTACGCGAGTCGTCGCTCCTCCTCGACACCACCCGGCTGCTCGGTCGAGCGGCCGAGCGGGAAGAGTCC
>JBLNGI010000176.1:0-3632 GCA_050264615.1 Gemmatimonadota bacterium | reverse complement strand
CCGTTCGCCCGCAGCGCAACTCTTCGAGTTGCGGGCGGGACGAAGGGGGCCCACTCCGCCCGGCCGCGCCCCCGCCGCCCCCGATGCCACCGGCCGGTCTCACTTTCACCCATTCGTGAATAATCCGGGCTAGGCACGCGAATCACCTGTTTTCTTCGTGGCACTGACGTTGCAGAATGTGACACGGGCAGGATGACAGGCCCGTCACCCAGACTGGAGGATACCGATGACCGTGGCATCGAGAGCAGTCGAGATCACCGGACTCAGGGGCGCTCCGGCACTGCGCGCGCACATCACTGAGCGGATGACCGAGGCGCTGAAGCCGATCGCGCTCACCCCGAAGTCCGCGCAGGTCGCGTTCTTCGACGACAACGGTCCGAAGGGCGGGCGCGCGACGCGCTGTGCCTTCACCGTGCACCTGCCGTACCGCCCGGCCTTGCGCGTGGAGAACACGGCCGAGACGGCGCGGCTCGCATTCGACGGCGGATTCAGCGCGCTCGAACGGCGGCTCGCGCGCTATCGAGAGCAGGACCGCGACAGCCGCCGTCATCCGAAGAAATACTTTGCCGCCAAGCGGCTCACCGAGGGATTGCCCCCGGCCACGCGGGCGCCTCGAGGCTCTCGGTAGGAAGCGCGCGGTGGATGTCATGGACCTTCGCGACCGATTGGCCGAGCTGGCGCATATCGAGAGCCCTCCCACGGCCGTTGTCAGCGTGTATCTCAAGACGCGCTGGGCCGACGAGCACGCGCGCGACCGGGCCCGAATCTTCCTGAAGAACGAGCTTCGCCAGGCGCGCGACGCCGGCGGGCGGGGCGCGCATGCGAGCGATCTGGACTGGGTCGAGACCGAAGCCGCGAAGCTGATCGAGCAGGCGCGCTTCCCGGATGCGCACGGGGTGGCGCTCTTCGCCTGTCAGGGTATCTCGCTTCGCGAGGTGCTCGCCGTGCGGGTCCCGTTCGAGGATCGCGTTGTCATCGCGGCCGCGCCGTTCCTGCTGCCGCTGACGGCCGTGGTCGAAGCGGCGCCGGCGTCCCTCGTCGTGTTCGTCGACACCGAGCACGCGCGCCTCGTGCCGATCGACGCAACGGGACCAGGCACGGAAGTCGTGCTGGAGGCCGAGGTGCCCGGCCGTCACAGCCGGGGCGAGTGGGCCCAGCTGGCCCAGTCGCGATATCAGCGGCATATCCAGGACCACCGCGACCGGCATTTCGACGCTGTCGCGCAGAGCCTCGTGAGCCTGGCCGACGCACATGGCGTGGAGCACATCGTGCTCGCCGGGGAGCCGCGCAACGTGGCGGTGTTCCGCATGTCCCTGCCGCCCAGGGTGGCGCAGAAGATCGCCGGTACGATCGAGGGCGCGCGGTACGAGCCGGCGGCCGCGTTCGTGGCCCGCGCGTCGGAGCTGGTGCGCCATGTCGAGGCGCAGCGCCAGGGGGATGTGTTGGAGGCCGCGCTCACCGACGCAGCGAAGGGCGGTCAGGCCGTCGCCGGCGTCGACGACACGCTCGACGCTATCAATCGCGGTGCGGTCCATCGCCTGTTCCTCGCCAAGAGCTTCGCGTCCCCGGGCCACGCCTGCACGGGATGTGAAGCGCTGGTGGCCGGCACCCGAGCGGATTGCCGATTCTGCGGCCGCGCGACCTCACCGGTCGAGCTCGAGCACGCCATGTCCCGGCGAGTGCTCGCGGCGGGGGGCCGGGTGGAGGTCGTGGACGAGCACGCGGGCCTGACTCGCGCGGGTGGCGTGGCCGCCCTGCTGCGCTACCCTCGGTGAGCCTCGAGCCGGGGATGGCTCATCGACTCAAGGCAGAGGCGCTGAAGGCCGTCTGCGACCCCGGGTCGCTGCCGTTTCACTCGACCGAAGAGCTTCCGCAATTCGACGGACTCATCGGGCAGGAGCGCGCCGCCCGCGCCACGGCATTCGGCGTGGGCATGGCGCACAGCGGGTACAACCTCTTCGTCCTCGGGCCAACCCGCACCGGCAAGACCTCCGCGATGAAACGCGTGCTGGTGCGCAAGGCCGAAGGCGAGCCGGCACCACCGGATTATTGCTACGTGCGCAACTTCGCCGATCCGTACCGGCCCACGGCTCTCGCGATGCCGCCCGGGCGCGGACGGCAGCTGCGGGACGAGATGGCGCGCCTGGCGCGCGAGTGCCGCGAGCGCCTGCCCCGCGCCTTCGAGAGCGATCGTAAGGCTTCTTCGACGCCTGCGCCGCCAGGGGGCTCACCGGATCCCAGGGCGTGCTGATTCCCGAAGCGAACGTCCGCCACCTGATGCTGCGGGACAACGTGATCGACGCCGTCCGCGAGGAGCGTTTTCACATTCATGCGATCTCCACGGTGGATGAAGGGCTCATGCTCTTGTCGGGTCGCGAGGCGGGGGAGCGCGGGGCCGACGGGCGCTTCCCGGCGGGAAGCGTCAACGCGGCGGTGGAAGACGCGCTCCTCGCGAACGTGAAGCGGCTGAAAGAGGTGCGCATGGGCGCAACCGATCACGCGCAAGGAGTCCACTGAGCCTGTGCGGGCAGCATCGCTCGGTCGGTTGCGCTCGACAATCCGTTTCGCCATCGCGCCGCTCTCCCTGCTGATGACCGCGGAGCTGGCTCTCGCCGGGCCCACGCCGGTGTGGGAGAGCCGGATGAGCGCCGCGGCGACGGCGCAACGGGAAGGCCGGCTCGGCGACGCCGAGGCGGCGTTGCGCGAGGCGATCGCCGACGCCGAGCGGGACCAGCCCGGCGGCCTCGAGACCGCGGCCGGTCTGAACGCGCTCGCCATCGTCCTCAGCGAGCAAGGGCGGAACGCCGAGGCGGTGGCGATCGGAAGGCGCGCGCTGGCGATGAGGGAGCAGGCGCTCGGCCCGGCACATCCGGACGTCGCGATCGCGCTCAACAACCTGGCGGGCCATCACGCGCTCGAGCGCAACTACGGCACGGCGGCCGCGCTGTATCTGCGGGCGCTCGCGATCCAGGAGCTCGCCCTCGGTCCGGACGACCCGTCGACCTTGACGAGCGTGCGCAATCTGGCCGCGCTGTACGTGGACCAGCGGCGATATGCGGAGGCGGAGCCCCTGGTCGCGCGCCTGGTCCGCGCCCGCGAGCGAGAGGTCGGGCCCGATGATCCGGTCGTCGCCGCCGAGCTCAACAACCTCGCAGAGATCTATCGGCTCGATGGTCGCGCCCGGGAGGCCGAGCGGCTCTACCGGCGAGCGCTTGGAATCCAGGAGAAGACGCTCGGCTCGACGCACGTCGAGCTGGCCATCGTGCGGAGCAACCTCGCGCGGCTGTACGCATCACAGGGCGACTTTGCGCAGGCCGAAGTGCTCTATCGCCAGGCGCTGGCGGCGCGCGAAGCGCTTCTCGGTCCCACGCATCCGGCGCTCGTTCAGACGCTCGACGCCTACTCGATCGTGCTGCGTGGCCTGGGCCGGGCGCGCGAGGCCGACGTTCTCCAGGCGCGTGCCCGGCAGATTCGTGCCGACCCGGAGAAGTCCGAAGAGCGCTAGTCCGGATTATTCACGAATGGGTGAAAGTGAGACCGGCCGCGCCCCCGCCGCCCCCGATGACAGGACCCGGCCGCCACGCGCTTCGGCCATTCGTGAATAATCCGGGCTAGGACGGTGTCTTCCCGGC
>JBLNGI010000175.1:0-10295 GCA_050264615.1 Gemmatimonadota bacterium | reverse complement strand
GAGGATTCGCCGGCGGCGTGAACAGCGCGTTCGTTGGCGTCATCATGAAAGACTACGGCGAGCGCGACGTCACCGTGCAACAGACGGTGGGAGGCCTGTTTCCGCAGCTCATGGGGATCTCGGGTGTGTTCGCGTTCCCGTACGCCCCCGGCGCCATCGGGTTCTCCCAACCGGTCGGGTTCGTCGTCCAGAATCCCGATTTCGACAAGCTCACCCAGATCATGGGCCCGTTCGTGGGGCGGGCGAGCCAGATCCCGGGCCTCATCAACGCCCAGACCGATCTGTTCGTGAACAAGCCGGAGCTCCGGGTCACGTTCGAGCGCGACCGGGCGGAGGATTTGGGCGTGCCGGTCCGCGACGTGGCCTCGGCGCTGCAGACGCTGCTCGGCGGCCGCCGCGTCAGCACGTTTACGCGCAACGACAAGCTCTACTACGTGATGGTGCAACTCGATCCCAAAGATCGCGCGACGCCGAGTGACATGAGCGGGATCTACCTGCGCGGCAAGGGCGGGCAGCTGGTCCAGCTCGCCGCGCTTGCCAACGTCCAGGAAGGCGTTGGCCCGCGGCAGATCAACCACTTCAACCGCGTGCCGTCGTTCACCCTGTCCGCGTCCCTGATGCCGGGACTCGCCCAGGGCGCCGCGCTCGACTCGCTCGACGCCGTGGCGCGTCAGGTCCTGCCGCCCGGCAGTACGACCGAGCTGTCCGGTGAGTCGCGTGAATTCCGGGAGAGCGGCGGCGCGCTGTACTTCGCGTTCGGCGTCGCGCTGATCGTGGTCTTCATGGTGCTGGCGGCCCAGTTCGAGTCGCTCGTGCACCCCTGGACGGTGCTGTTGGCCGTGCCGCTCGCGATTGCGGGCGCGCTGGCGACGTTGAAGCTCGGCGCGATCCTCGGGAAATCAGGGGCGACGCTGAATCTGTATAGCCAGATCGGCATGATCCTGCTGATCGGGCTCGTAGCGAAGAACTCGATTCTGCTCGTCGAGTACGCCAACCAGCTCAAGGCGAAGGGCCTCGACACGATGGCGGCGGTGCTCGAAGCGGGCCGCATCCGGCTCCGTCCGATTCTCATGACGTCCGTATCGACGATCATGGGCGCGGTCCCCGTCGCCTGGGGCGTCGGCGCGGGCTCCGCGTCGCGCAAGCCGCTGGGCTATGCGATCGTGGGCGGGGTGTTCTTCTCGACCGTGCTCACGCTGTTCGTCGTACCGGCGGGGTACGTGGTGCTCGACTCGCTGGTTCAGCGCGTGCGGGCGCGGCGGGGACGGCTGGTACCGGTCGAAGGGGAGGGCGACTGATGCTGGCGTTGCTGCTCGCCCTGCAGGGCCTCATGCCGGCGCAAGACTCGTTGCCGCAGGTCACGCTGGTCGAAGCGCTGCAGCGCGCGGCGCGGCTCGATCCCAGTTACGTCTCGGCGCTCGGGCAGATCGACAACGCGCAGTGGGCGCGGCGCAACGCGTTCGCCGTGTTCTTGCTGCCCGCGGTCAACCTCAGCCTGCAAGCGCAACGCGCGAATGGACTCAGTTTCGTCTTTGCCGGTGACACCTTCTTCCTGACGAAGACGGCGTGGACGGGGCAGATCAGCGCTCGGTACGATTTGTTCACCGGCGGCCAGAAGGTTGCGGAGCTGTCGCGGTCCAGCGCCGAGCTGGCAGGGGCGCACGCGAATGAGCTGAGGCAGCGCTTTGCGACCGCCCAGTTGACTGAGTCGGATTTCTACGCCGTGCTGGCTGACGTCGAGCTGGACCGGGTCGCGCGCGACCGGTTGCAGCGCGCGCAGGAACAACTGGCCGTGTCGCGGGCGCGCGTCGTGTCCGGAGCCGCGGTGTCGACCGATTCGCTGAATCTGCGGCTCGAGCTGGCGCGCGCGCAGGTAGGACAGATCCAGCAGGCGTCGGCCCTGCGGGTGTCGCGCCTCGAGCTGGGGCGGCGCGTCGGAGCGGCTGGACCAATCAATGCCGTGCCGCTTGATACCGCGCCGGCGCCCGATCTGCCGATCGCGCTGGCCGACGCGATCTCCGAGGCGGCGCGCCAGGGCCCCGAGTATCGCATCGCCGCCGCCGACGAGCGCGCGGCCAGCGCCGCCTATCGCGCTGAGCTGGGGAACTACCTGCCGCATGTGTCGCTCACCTTCAACGCATTCGCCTTCGACACCGCATTTTTCCCCAGTCTGTTCAAGCCGACGAGTTTCACGCTCGCGGTGTCGTTCCCGCTGTGGAACAACGGCCAGCGGGAGCTCGCTCTGTCGCGTGCGCGGGTGATCAAGAACGTCGCACGGGCAACGCGGCAGGACATGGATCGGGCGGTCCAGCATGACGTGACCGCGGCGTATGACGCCTACGAGACGTCACGCGCGAGCGCGCGCGTCGCGCGTGAAGCCGTAATCATTGCGCGGGAAAACTTCCGCGTGCAGCAGACGCGCTACTCGGCCGGCGCGACGACGATCCTCGACCTGATTACCGCGCAGGTCGCGCTGTCCCAAGCCGAGGGCGCGCGCGTGGAGGCCGAATACGCCACGCGGCTCGCCCTCGCCGGGCTCGAAACCATTCTGGGCCGCAGACTCTTTAGCGATAAGGGAACCCCGTGATGTCGTACCGCTCGCTCCTAGTGCTCGTGTTGTTCGCGGCCGCATGCGACAAGGCCAAGTCCGCAGCTCCAGCTGGCGGAGGGCCCGGCGGGGAAATGCCGCCGATGCCGGCCGAGGTCGCTGTCGCCATTCGCGATACCGTCGTCGATGCGATTCAGGCGACCGGGCAGATCGAAGCCGTGCAATCGACCCAGCTGCGTCCCGAGGTCACGGGGCGCATTACCGAGATTCTCGTGCGCGAGGGGCAGTCGGTGGCCGCCGGAACGCCGCTGTTCAAGGTGGACGACGCGGAGTTGCGGGCCCAGGTCGACCAGGCGGAGGCGGAACGCGATGTGGCGCGGCAGGCGTTGGAGCGCACCAAGCAGCTGATGGCGCAAAACGCCTCGTCCCAGGCCGATCTCGAGACCGCCGATGCCAATGCCCGGTCGAAAGCGGCGACGTATGAATTGCTCCGCACCCGGCTCGACCGCACCGTTGTGCGGGCGCCGTTCAGCGGCAGTGTCGGCCGCCGCCTCGTCAGCCAAGGGGACTACGTCACCCCGCTGACGCCCCTGATCTCGCTGCAATCGGTGAATCCGCAGCAGGCGGTGTTCCAGGTGCCGGAACGGTATGCCGAGCAACTGCGGCGCGGCCAGCTGGTGAGCTTCCAGGTCGCCGCCCTTCCCGGCAAGAACTTCTCGGGCGAAGTCGTCTTCGTGGACCCGGTCGTCGAGCTGCCCGGGCGCACCATCCTCATCAAGGCGCGCGTGCCGAATCCCGAGCGTCAGTTGCAGGCCGGCATGTTCATCGAAGCGCGGCTCGCGACCAACGTCCGGCCCAACGCCATCGTCGTCCCGGAGGACGCCCTGCTGCCGTTGGGAGGCGCCACGTACGTGTGGGTCGTAAAGGACGGAGCGGCTGATCGCCGCCAGGTCTCCCTCGGGGTGCGGACCGCGGGCTGGGCCGAGATCCTCGGCGGTGGGGTGGAAGCCGGCGATCAGATCGTCGTCGGCGGAGCGGAACGGCTGTTCCCGGGCGCCAAAGTGATGGCGCAGGTCGTCGAGCGCCGGCGCGGCGCGCCGACCGGCACAGAGTCCACGGCCACAAAGGCGGCAGACCCCCCAGCGGCGCGGCCCTAGGGTCGACGCTGCTCCTGGACCCGCTCCGGCAGCGGCTGGAGCGGGGTCTGCGTGTTCCGGAACACGCCCTGTGCGATCGCCTGCGCGCGCGCCGACAGCGCCGTGTTCGTGGTCTGGATCTCCTGGGCCATCGTGTAATAGGTCAGCCCATATAGCTGCAAGATGCCGTCCGAAGGCTTGTCGACCCAGCCGCGCGGCCTGGGCCGCGCGGCGCCGTCGGCATGGTAGACATCGAACAGCAGCGCGGTCGTGCGCGGCACGTTCACGTAGCCGAGCGACTGAATCGCTTTGATGCTGTCCGATGGCGCGAGCTCCTGCGCCCGCAGCGCGCGCGCAAACCCGTGGCCTTCCAGCCGCGACGTCAACCCGAATTGATCCGCGTACAGCCCCACGGTCCGTGAGAAGTAGATCGGCCGCTTGCCCAGCTGATCTTTGATAACCTGCAACACGATGATGTCGGCCTTCTCGAGATACGCGTGGCCAAGCATCTGCGGATCGAGCGTGACTTCGAGCTCGCCCAGCCGCGCGACCCGCTTCTGATCGAGGATGTAGTACTGCTGCAGCGCGTCGAGCTGCTCGTTCGAAAAGCTCATCAACCGGCCCGTCGGTATGGGCCATGGCCGGCCGCGGTAGATCGCGGGCGCGTTGGCCGTGTCGAACGGCTCGACCGGGCGGTTCTGGATCTGGCGGACGTACCAGTCGGTGTTCGCGAGCGAGAGGTTCAGGACGGTGACGTCGCGCCGGATACCCTCGACTTCCTGCGCGTACCACAGCGGGACCGTGTCGTTGTCGCCGGCGGTGACGAGCACGCCGTACGGCTCCACCGACTGGAGCAGGTCGTACGAAAAGTCGCGCGCCAGCATCTCGCTCTTGCGGGACGCGGTGAGGCGGTTGCCGAACAGCGGCACCAGGGCGACGAGCAGCACCGGGGTGCCGTACAGCCAGCGGCGTTCGCCGAGCGGCTCGCGCTCGCGGAACCACTCGCCCACCCACTCGACGAGCGCCGCGAGGCCCATCCCCACCCAGATGCCCCAGATCGCAAACGAACAGAGGTAGAAATAGTCGCGCTCGCGCACCTCGTGCCGGCTCAGCGCCGCATTGGCGTGCAGCGAATAGCCGTACTTGAAGTTGAGATAGAAGATCAGCGCGAACGTGAAGAAGAACACCAGCAGCGTCAGGGCCAGCGCCGTGCGCTTGTCGGCGCGCCAGTGCCTGTAGGCGCCGGTCAGCCCGAGCAGCGCGAACAGGACGGCGCTGAGCCGCTGCAGGCGCGGCGCCCAGTCGTGCCCGAATTGCCAGCTGAAGTATTGCGCATAGTTGACGATCTGATCCCAATACAGCGGGATGCGGGCGATCAGGTCGTTGCCGGGACCGGGCGCCTGCGTCGGATCGGAAAAGATGGACGGCTTGCCGTACTGCTGGCGCGTCAGCACCGCCCACAGCGCTTCCCAGTTCGTGGGCTCGCCTTCGTTGATCGGCGGGTGGAACGCGGCCCGGATCGGCAGGAACGCGTACACCGAGAGCCCGACCACGACGAGCCCGAGCGCGGTCAGCGCAAACGATGCATTGCGCACCATGAAGGCGTGCGTCAGCGCGGCCAGGAACAGGACGCCGGCGATAACCAGGATCTCCGTGCGCTCCATGCCGAGCGACATGATCAGCGCCCAAATGGTCGTGAAGACGAAGAACTGCGACCACTCGAGGTCGCGCTCCTCGGCCGAGAGCGGCCGCCCGGGCTTGAGCGTCGGGATCAGCAGCACGATCACGACCGGTCCCACCAGCACGCCCATCATGTGGTTCGTGGATGTGAGCGCGAGCAGGTAGACGATCAGGAGCAGGTAATGATCGTGCGCCTGGCCCGCGGGCTGATCGTCCCAGCGCACGATGAGCCACAGGATCAGCGCGATCGAGAGCAGGCTGAGCGTGTAGACCTTCTCGTTCACGACCGACTGGTTCCACACCGTGAACGCGGTCGCGGCGACGATCGCCCCCGCGAGCGCGGCGAGGCGCCGCGGCCAGCGCGCCGGCACGAACGAGCGCAGCCAGCGCTCGCCGATCAGGAACCAGCAGCCGGCGGACACGGCGCTGGTCGCGGCGGCGAACAGGTTGATCCGCTCGGCGTAGCCCTGCACCCACGGGATCATGCCCCACACGTGCGCCATCAGCACGAACAGCGGGTTGCCCGGCGGGTGCGGGATGCCGAGCGTGTACGCGGCGGCGATGTATTCCGACGTGTCCCAGAACTGCGTCGTGGGGGCGAGGGTGAAGATGTAGAGGAGCATCGCCCCCGCGGCGACGCCCAGCGCCATCAGATAGGGCGGTGCCTCGACGTCGGCAGGCAGCGCCAGCGGGGGGGACATGCGGCGCTCGGAGTATCTCACGCCGGACTGCATCGTGGACATAGAAGGAATCGCTTAGTCGTTGCTCGTGGGGACACCGTAGGTGGTGTTCGCGAGAATCGAATCGCGCAGCGCGATCGCCTGCATCGCCAGCGCCGGCTCACGCTCGCGCAGGGCGGCGGCAATCGTGTCATAGACCAGCACGTACCCAAACAAACTGTTCTGCGACGGCCTGTCCACCCAGCCGCGCGGCCGCGGCTGCGCCGAGGCCTGGCCGCCGCGATACACGTCGAACGCGAGCCGCTTCAGGCGCGCCACGTTCACGAAGCCACGGCCCTCGAGCAGGCGCACGCTGTCGCTCGGCGTCACGGCGGCCGGCATCAACCGGCGCACCAACCCTTCGTTCACCAGGTAGGACGACAGTCCCAGCTGATCCGGAATGTTGGCCGTCGACGTCGAAAAGTAGATCGGCCGCTTGCCCAGCTGGTCCTTGATGATCTGGAGCACCGCGAGGTCCGACCGGCCCAGGTAGGGCCGCCCCAGCGCGCGCGGATCGATCGTAACCTGAATCGGTCCGATCGCCCCAGTCACCGCCTGGTCGACGAGGATATACGGGGGCAGGGTGTCCGCCGGCCCGGTCACGTAATAGCGACTCATCCACCTGGTCCCGGGTAACGGGGCGCCGGGGAAGGGGACCGGCGGCCGGCGCTGCAGCTGATCGAGATACCAGTTGGTATTCGCGAGCGACAGCACCACCACGCTCACGTCGCGGCGCAGCCCTTCGACTTCCTGCGCGTGCCAGAGTGGGAACGTGTCGTTGTCGCCGGTGGTGATGACCAGCGCGTACGGATCGACGGACGCGAGCACGTCGCGCGCGTAATCCCGCGCCACCGTGTCGCCGTTGCGGGGCGCCGAGAGCCGGTTGCCGACCAGCGGAATCAGCGCGATCACGAAGACCAACGCGGCGAGCGGCCTGCCCCCCCCCCCGATGCGCTGCGGCAGGCGCGCGGCCAGTGCTTCCGCCATGGCCGCGAGTCCGATACCCACCCAGACTCCCCACGCGGCAAACGACGCGATAAAGAAGTAGTCGCGCTCACGCACTTCGTGATCGAGTCCGGTATAGGGCTGCGAGTAGCCCCATTTGAAATTGAGATAGAAGACCAGCGCAATCGTGAGCGTGAACATCAGCGCGGTCATCGCGAGCGCGCCGCGGCGGTCGGTCTGCCCATGACGGCGCGCCCCGATCACGCCCACGGCGAGGAAGACCACCGCCAGCAGGTGCTGCGCCGTCGCCGGCCAATCGTGGCCGAACTGCCACGTGAAGTACTGCCAGTAGTTCAAATACTGCTGCCCGATCAAGACCACGGAGCGGCCGGGGTTGTCCGGCCCCGCCGGATACATCGGATTGTCGAAGATCGACGGCTTCCCGAACTGCTCGCGCATCAGCACGTCGCGCAGGTTGGACCAGATCCACGCATCGCCCTGGTTGAGGTAGGGATCGAGCGTCGCGCGGACCGGAATGAACAGGTTCACGCTCAGCCCGACCACCGCGACCGCCGCCACCGCCACCAGCAGCCGCGGCCGCAGCAGCGCCCCCGGTTCCGTCATCAGCACGTACACGAGCACCGCGGGCAGGACCAGAATACCCATGAGGTGGTTCGTGGCGCTGAGGGCGATGAGGTAGAAGATGACGACCAACAGCTTGTCGCTGCGCGCCTCGTCCGGCTGATCGGCCCACCGCAGCGTCAGCCACAGGACGAGCGCGATCGACAGGACGCTGAACGTATAGACCTTTTCGTTCGCGACCGACTGGTTCCACACCGTGAACATCGTCGCGCCCACGAGCGTGCCGGCGGCGGCGGCAACGGTGCGCCAGTTCCTGGACGCCACGATGTCGCGCAGCCAGCGCTCTGCGATCAGGAACCAGAGGCCCGCCGTGGCCGCGCTGGTGACTGCCGCGAGCAGATTGATGCGGCGCGCGTAGTCGGCGGCGAGCGGCATCAGTCCCCACACATGCGCCACGATCACGAAGAACGGGTTCGCCGGCGGGTGCGGAATACCGAGGGCGTGCGCGGCGGTGATGTACTCGGAGGCGTCCCAGAACACGGTGGTCGGGGCGAGGGTGAGGACGTAGAGAATCAGCGCGACGACGGAAACCACGGCCGCCGCGGGGTAGGGCGGCGCCGGGCGGCGCAGGGCGGCGGAGGGCGGTGACAAGCTGGTCATGTGCGCCGCGAAATCTAATGACGGAACTGCCGCATACCCGTCAGGATCATGGCAAGGTCGTGCTGGTCGGCGGCCGCGATGACCTCGGCGTCCTTCACCGACCCCCCCGGCTGAATGATCGCCGCCACGCCGGCCGCGGCGGCCTCGTCGACGCCGTCCCGGAAGGGGAAGAACGCGTCGCTCGCGAGCACGGCGCCGCGCGGATCGTGGCCCTGCTGCCGCGCCTTGTGCACCGCCAGGAACGAGGAATCGACGCGGCTCATCTGCCCCGCGCCGATGCCGATCGCCGCTTCGTCCTGGACCAGGATGATCGCATTGGACTTGATCGCGCCCACCGCCGCCCACGCGAACCGCAGGTCGTTCCATTGCGCATCGGTGGGGCGCCGGGTGGTTGCCACCTTCCATGTGGATTCAGCGGCCCCGGGGAGAGCGCTGGAGCGGAACCGGTCCTGCACCAGAAAACCGCCGCGCACGCGCTTGTAATCGAGTGTCGGTTCGTCCGCGAACTTCGGCAGCTCCACCACCCGCAGGTTCCTCTTCTCTTGAAAGACTGCCAGAGCCTCGGCGTGCACGCGGGGCGCCACCACGACCTCTACGAACAGGTCGCGCATCGCCTCCGCGGCCGCGCGGTCCACCACGGTATTGAACGCGATCACCGAGCCGAACGCCGACGTGCGGTCGGTGGCGAGCGCGCGCGCGTACGCGTCGGCGGCGTTGCGCCCGAGCGCGATACCGCACGGCGTGGTGTGCTTGACGATCACGCACGCCGCGCGCGCCTCTTTGCTCTGCCAGGGCGCAAGCGCCATGACCGCCGCGTCCACGTCGAGCAGATTGTTGAACGACAGCTCCTTGCCGTGGAGCTGATGCATGTCGCGCAGTCCCGGTTCGTCGGTCACGTACAGCGCGGCGCGCTGGTGCGGATTCTCCCCGTAGCGCAGCGGCTGTTGCCGCTCGAGCGTGAGGCTGAGCGTGGTCGGGAATGACTCCGCACAGCGCGTCAGGTAGCCGAGAATGGCCGCGTCGTACGCGGCGGTATGGGCAAAGACCTTCGTGGCGAGCGCGCGCCGGCGCTCCGCGCCGACTTCGCCGGCCTTCAGATCCTCGATCACACCCGCATAGTCGGCCGGATCGACGACGACGATCACCCCGGCGTGATTCTTGGCGGCCGAGCGCAGCATCGAGGGGCCGCCGATATCGATCTGCTCGATCGCCTGCTCGAATGTGGTCTCCGGTCTCGCGACGGTTTCGCGGAACGGATAGAGATTCACGGCGACGAGGTCGATCGGCGTGATGTCGTGCTCCTCCATGGCCGCCATGTGCTCGCGGTTGTCGCGCCGGCCCAGCAGTCCCCCGTGGATCTTGGGATGCAGCGTCTTCACCCGGCCGTCCATCATCTCCGGGAAGCCCGTGACCTGGTCGATCGGGATGACGTCGATCCCCTCCCGTCGCAGCGCCGCCGCCGTGCCGCCGGTCGAGACGATGTCCCAGCCGAGGTCCACTAAGTGGCGGGCGAACTCGACGATGCCCCGTTTGTCCGAGACCGACAGAAGTGCTCTCATCAGGCGGTCAAGAAACAACTGCGACGGTCAAAAGGCAAATGCGGCGGTCGCCGTTTCTCTTGACCGCCGCCTTTGTTGCTTGACCGCCGCCTCATTGCATCCGTCGTGCCAGTTCCAGAACGACCCGCGGTAACAATCGATGCTCCGCTTCTAAGACCCGCGCCGCCAGCGAGTCGGGCGTGTCTCCAGGTTCTATCCGTACCTTTTCCTGCGCAATGATCTCCCCGCGGTCGAACGCTTCGTTCACGAAGTGCACCGTCGCCCCCGATTCCCGGGCGCCGCTCGCCAGCACGGCCTCGTGGACGTGATGCCCGTACATCCCCGGGCCGCCGAAATCGGGCAGCAGGGCGGGATGGATGTTGATCATCCGGCCGCGAAACTGCCTGACGACCGCCGCGGGGACGAGCTTCAGGTACCCCGCCAGCACGACGATCTCGATCTCGTGGAGCGCCGCGAGCAGCTCGGC
>JBLNGI010000174.1:0-6003 GCA_050264615.1 Gemmatimonadota bacterium | reverse complement strand
TCAGCCGTACCACGCGGTACCAGGCGCCGCGCCGAAGACGTCCAGGTTCTGCGACACGCAATCGTGCCCACTGAGACATCGGTCCTCCGCGAAGGATTCTAGCCTACGATTTGACGAGAGGGGAAGAAAGTCAACTGTGGCAGGGAGCCGCCCTCCCACCCCTCGCATCGCTGGCAGAGGCCACCACAGATCCGGTGCGTGGATCCCCGCAGCTTGGAGCTTACGCAGCGCTGATTGGAGCCAGCGGCCTGTCGCAAGGGCGATCTCGGCGTGACGAGCCAGGTGCGGACACAATCGAAACCCTCGTGCGGCTGCATACGTATCGCGCCCTGAAGATCCTCGGCCAGGCCAATTCCTCGGAGACCAATGCCTCATGCCCGCGCTGTTTGAGTCTCGGCGCCACCAGATGCCACTACCATGCGCGTCCGCCGGCGCCAGGAATGAGGGTGAATGTCCACCTCGGCATTGTCTCAAGACCTCTTCCGATTCACTCTAAATCGACACCCAACTTCTTGTACCAAGTCTCGAGTTCGGGGCTCCACCCCTGACGCTTGTAAAAGTCCTTGGCGCGGCGATTTTCGGCGGAAACCGTGAGGGTCAACTTCGTGAAACCGTTGGCTGTCCCCCAGTCTTCCGCTGCTTTGAGCAGGGCGCGCCCGACCCCTCGGCCTTCAGCCTCGCCGGCCACAACGAGGATCGCCACGTAGCCGTGAGCGCGGTTTGTAAAGTAGTCCCGGCGCATTTCCAGGAGGGTCACGCCAACAACCTCGTGCGGGGATTGTTCGGCTACGAGGACACAAGATCCCGGCGCGGGGTTAGAAAGCGCGTCGGCTAGCGCCGCGCGCTCTCGGTCGCCAATCTCGGCAGCAGTGCGTGTCGTTGGACCAAAGGCAAAGAGGCGATCCGCCAGGGCGAGAATGGCGGGTGCATCGGGCATAGTAGCGACACGGATCGACAATTGGGTCATGGAGCTGTGATTCGAGACAAGCTGAAGGTGACCCCGGGGTGTTGGAGGACAGCCTAACGAGATGCGCCTAACCGGCGGCGCGGTGAAGAAAGATGCACTCGATCAATGTGCAGCGCGTGCTCTGAGCGCCATCAAGCTCCCGCATCTGGCGCCGTAGCGGTTCAGCACTAACCTACACTCCCGTGCGTGCTTGGGCATTCGACCATCCATGAGCATCGACATCGCCATGTTGCGGCCCAAACTGGAGGCGGCGCTCGGAGCGCAGCTCCAACTCGGCGCCCTCCTGGGACAGGGAGGGTTCGCCGCCGTCTTCCGTGCCCACGATCCGTTCCTGGAGCGCGACGTGGCGATCAAGGTGTTGGATCCGTCACTCGCCGTCGACGCCGCCCGCGAGGAGCAATTCCTGCACGAGGCGCGGACGATCGCCGCGGCCGAGCATCCCCATATCGTGCCGCTGTACGCCGCGGAGTCGACCGGAGGACTGCTGTATCTCGTCATGCGGCTCCTCCCCGGCCAGTCGCTCAAGGATCGGATAGCGGAGGGAAAGCTCCCGGCGGCGGAAGCGGCGCGGATCGCGCTCGAGTGCGCGCACGCGCTGGCGGCGGCGCATGCCGTTGGCGTCGTACACCGTGACATCAAGCCCGGGAACATCCTGCTCGATGCGAACGACAATGCCACCGTCACCGACTTCGGGATCGCGCTCGTGACGTCGCGCCCGGCGCGTGAGCTCCTCGGATCCACCACCGGCACGCCACTGTACATGAGCCCCGAGCAGTCGCTTGGCGAGCAAGTCGATGGACGCTCGGACGTTTACGCGTTAGGTGTCGTGCTCTACGAGATGCTCACGGGCACATGTCCCTTCTCGGGGCGCAACGCGACGGAAGTGATCGCGAAGCACATCTCGGCGCCCATCCCCAAGGTATCGGAGCGTGAGCCCCAGATGCCGGTGGCGCTCGTTCGACTCGTGGACCGCATGTTGTCCAAGGAACCAGCGGGGCGACCAACGGCCGCCGAGCTGGTGAAAGAACTGACCGCGGCGAGCACGCCGGATGGGCTGCTGACACCATCGCAGGTTCGACGGCGGCGCTGGAAACGCCGCGGCATCTATCTCGCGATCGCCGCGGTAAGCGCGGTGCCCGTGATCGTGATCGGCGCGCGCCTCTTATTGGGGGTGATGGCATTCTGGGTGAGCGGCGGCGAGGGTGCCGATCCCACGTTGCTCGCGTCGGGTGGTGCAGTACCGGATTCGATCGTGCGTCTCGCACGAGAGACGAGGAGCGTGCATGCCAACGAACGCATCGCACTCGTCTTCATCCAGGCCCATCACACCTTCGCGGATGCGTTGTTGGTGACCGACTCGGCGATAATTCGTCGGACACGCCATGGCACCATCCGGCGCTCGCTCGAGGAGAGCGACATCAACCTCCAACCCATCAAACGGGGCGGTTCCGCGGGCGGACTCCTAATCGTGAAACGGAAAGGGGCGACTCCCGACACGCTGTATCAGGACCTGAGCGGCCGAGAGGCTTTCCTGTTGATGAATGAGTTCGTGACGCTGCAACGCGCGCTGAAGGCGAGGGATTCCGCGTCCAAGTAGTCGCACATGCGGTTTGGGCCGACGCCTCACACCGCGCGTCATCTCGGTATCATCGGAAAGGTGTCGCCGCGTAACGGATCGGGCGTAAGCTGCGGCGCCACACTGTGGCCGACCTGCGTTGGCTGCAGTAACAACTTCCAGCACAGCCTGCGCTATGAGATCAGGATCATCGGTCGGCATATTGTGCGTGCTGTTCGGGCTCAGGATGAACTTGGAGTTCCGAGATAGACCGATCAGCTCGCGTACCTGCTCATCGCGTTCGCGGCGGAGCTCGCGCCACAGGCTGTCGGGCGTCCCCGGCGGTGGGGGACGGACGCCAGCGCCGAGCACGATCAGCGGACGGTCGCCGAGGGGCACGGGCTCTCGGTGTCGCGCCAGGTAGATCGCCTGAAACTCTTCCGCGGTGAAGTCCTGTGCCGGATCGTAGCCAACGTTCGGTGGGCCGTCCCGGCGCGGCGCCGGAACGGGCCGGTCAGTCGCCGACTCCCGGAGCCGGACCCACCGCCCGAGGGCCACGCTACCCAGCATGCCGTTCTCATGCGCTGGTTCGACGAGCACCATGCCCACCACATCACTTGGATGTTGCGCGGTGTAGAGCCGTACGAGCAGCCCGCCGATAGAATGACCGACCAGCACGAACGGGCCTGAGAGCCTGGCGGCTTGGAGCAGCAGCTCCAACTCAAACACCTGCTGAGCGAGGGTGCGCGGGCCGGGGCCGGGATCGCTGCGGCCTGAACCGGCGCGATCGTAGGCACAGCTGTATACTCGCGTGGCCAGTCGCTCTTGCGTTGCCTGCCAACTTGCCGCCGTGCCGCCACCGCCGGCCTCGAACAACACCGTCGGAGTCGTTGGTGTCGGCACACCCAAACAGTGGAGATGGAGGCGCCGAGCGCCAATATCGATGAGCGTGTCACGAGCAGCCGAGGCCTGCGCGTGGCCCGCCATGACGTGACTGAGCGATACACCGCAGACCACGGCAATTATACGAACGGTGCGATGCATGAGGACCTCGCCGGCGCGCACTGCGTCTTTATAAGCCTTTCGACAGCGCACGCGACTCACGAACCTGAGCGAGCATACGTTCACTGAAGTCGACCCGTTCCTGCATGTCGGCTTGCGCCTGACGAAGCTCGGCAAGTTCCTCCCGAAGTGCCACGAGCTCCGCATGAAGCTCGACATTCGTCTTTCTGCTCTTCAACCATCGACTGGCAATCCACATCGCCGCCACGGATGGCGGAATCATCGCCAGGAACGGGATGAACGGGGCTAGTTGGACGAAGAGTGGCACCGAAACCTCCGGAGAGGTGAGACGAGCTGTCGAGTTATACGCATAAGGGCAGCCCAACGAATGGCGCTTAACCTGCGCGCGCTCACTTCGCTGGCGCGCCGCAAGCTAACGTGGTCAACGAATGACGGCTGGAGCATAAATGAAATTGTAGGGCGGCGCCCGGCAGCCTCAAGTGCCTGTTAGGCAGCCGAGGCAGCGGCATCGGCCTGCAGTCGCCGGACTTCTGCCACCACGGTTGCTCCCACCGAAGCGGGCACGCCCCAGTAGTCGAAGATGCCTCCACGCGCGGTGTTCTGACCGCAGACAACCAGCACTCCGCTTCCGAGCGTGGCCTTCAGGTGCGAGGCCAGCCAGCCGACAAAGCCGCTGTTGTCGAGGCCAGGCTGAAAGTGAAAGGAGAAAATCGCGAGCGGCTCCGCCGCTCCGGCCTGCACCGGACGCAACACGCTCCATCCCCCGTCGTCATGGACGAACGCCAGCGCCTGAGGGGCCTCGTGCGCGGGCAGGGCGGTCGCAGGGTACTCGACGAAGGCGTACATGCCTGGCAGGACTTGGAGTTGAGCCGTTGCTAGCACGCGGCGCAGCCGACGAGTAGCCTGCTCGGGGGACTCGAGACTGACGTTCATACACGCCTCGGCAGGAGGTTGGGGCTGCTTAACGAGAAGCGCTTGAGCTGCGGCGCGTTGCTTTCATTTTCACAAACCGATGGCCTCCACAGCAGGACGACGCCGTCAGCTTCAGGTGCTTGTTAGGCGCCGGCACGCTTCGCGAACCGCCTGCGCACCAAGGCTGCCCCGTGAATATGTGTGCCACGTTGTATCAGGTGACTCGAGTGGAAGGGAGAGCATCCTCCGTGTTGTGTCAGGCGACTCGAGTGAAAGGGAGAGCGTCTTCCGTGCTCCGGACCGCGGTGCGCGCGCCGCGTCTAAAACGCGGATCCGAGCCTGCGCACAATCGAGTTCGACATGTTCAATAAGGTACCCGCCCGCTGCATCCAAGCCATTGCGATCCAGATCCCAGCGAAGCCAGGTCACGACAGTACCGTTCGTGCGCTGAGGCGCCGTCAAGTCGATATCGACCGTCTCTCCAGCGGTGACGAGCAAAGGCGTCCAACGTGCACCGGTACGTGCCTGACCGCTGCAGACCACTGGGAGGATGGCTGTGGAGAGAAAGCCAATGAATGAGCCTCGCATGGAAGACCCTCCAGACAAGTGCCGAGCGCCTAAAGATGCGCCCAGGCTGCGCCGCCACACTTTCACGTTCACAAACGCAATTCTACCACAGACGACGGGCACCGTCAGCTTCAGGCGCATGTTAGGCGGCACCGGGCTTCCGGAGATTCATCGTGAACGCATACCAGGGTCCGAGAACCTCGGTCATTTCAAACCCGGCGCCTTCCGCAAGCCGGCGGACTCGCCTTCGGGATTGATAGTGGGGATCAGGGAGTACCTCCGTGACGGACAACAGGCCGCCTGGCTTCAACAGCCTGAAAATCTCAACCAGTGCAGCCCTTTGGTCCGCGATCTCTCCGAGGACGGTCACGAGCAGGACGCGATCGAAGGGCCCAGGAGGTAGGGATCCCTTCCCCGCATCGCCAAGCACGGCCTGGAGGTTCGTGACGCCCGCCGAGGCTTTCGCCTCCTGCAGGCGGGCGAGCATCGCGGGTTGGACATCGAAAGCAACCACTCGGCCGTCTGGTCCCACGCGGTGCGCGGCAGGCACTGACAGGCGACCGGGGCCGGCTCCGACGTCGAGCACGGCCATGCCTGGTTGGACGCGAGCTCGCTGGAGGATGACTTCGCTGCCCGCAACGGCGTTCATGTATGGATTTTCCAGCAACGGAGCGAGCCAGTGTGGACAGGGCGTTGAATGATGCCGGGACAGGAGGCGAAGTCCGAGCACGGAGACCGTGGTCAGCCCGACAAAGCCTGCAATCACAAGCAAGAACGTTCCCACGAATGGGCGCTCTGCGTTGTCGCCTAACGGAATGCGCTTAAGCTGTTCACGTACCTCTCGCCCGAGCCGAGCCTTTGCATGAGCGCCGGGCCATCCGCTAGTGTGCGGCCTCGGCGTAATGGCCGCCAGCGGTGGCGGTGGCGGCTTCGTGAAGACGCTCGACGTAGTGAATGTACTCGACGTAGGCCTGCACAT
>JBLNGI010000173.1:0-5536 GCA_050264615.1 Gemmatimonadota bacterium | reverse complement strand
GCGGGCCAGCTCGAGTTTGTCCGCAGCGATGTCGACGCCGATCACGCGCGCATCGAGGGACCGCGCGATCATGATGGCTGAGAGGCCCACGCCGCCGCAGCCGTGCACGGCGACCCATTCGCCGGGGCGCGTGCGGCCCTGTGCCACAACGGCGCGATATGCCGTCGCGAACCGGCACCCCAGGAGCGCGGCCGTCGTGAAGTTCATGAGATCGGGGAGACGCACCAGATTCACGTCTGCGTACGGAAGGGCGACGAACTCCGCGAACGTGCCCCAGCCGGTGAAGCCCGGCTGGTAATAGCGATCGCAGACCTGCTCGTCGCCCGCGCGGCAGGACTCGCAGCTGCCGCATCCCATCGAGAACGGGACGGTGATCCGGTCGCCCTTCTTCCATTTGCGTACGTCTTTGCCGGTCTCGATCACAGTGCCGGCGAACTCGTGTCCCGGGACGTGCGGTACCCTCACGTCGGCGTCGTGGCCTTTCCAGCCGTGCCAATCGGATCGGCAGAGCCCGGACGCTCCCACTCGTACGACGACGCCATCGGGCGTAGGCGTGGGATCAGGAACGTCGACGAGACGAAGCGGACCTTCGAATGTGTCGTAGCGAACTGCTTTCATTTGCGACTCGTGGTCAGCCGACGGCTAGTATCCGCCTTCCGAGTTAGCGATCCCCAGTGGTGGCCGAAAAATCCCAACATCGAGCGCCCCTCAAGCGATTTCGAGGATTTCGTTGAGGAAGCGGACGAGGTACTTCCAGAGCAGGTAGTATGCGGCCGTCACCCCCACAACGGCCACCGGGAACGCGCGGACCGCGAATTGAGGCAACTCGACGCCCATGACGCCAGCCAGCACGGCCGCCGTCGGCGCTACGATAATCGGAAGCAGGGCCCCGAACACTCCGATGGGAATGCGACGGCGCGGCACGAGCCACACATACAGCATGTTCCACGCGCCCCACAAATTCGGCACGACCGCCATCGGAAAGACGATCACGCGCTCTAACGGCCCTGGCACGCCTCCCAGGTAGCGGCCGACCGTCAGCCCGGTCAAAACCACGAGGAGAAAGACTGTCGGGACGGCGACACCCGCGAGATAGGCGCGGAGATAGCGATGCGCGCTCATGGTCACCTCATAGCAAGTACAGGAGCGTGAGTAACAGCTCGGGCAGCGCCACAAATCCCGCCGCGGCCGCTGCCGCGATTGCCCAGTCGAGCCAGGGCACACGCCGCTCGCCGCGGTCGAGTCTGGCTCGCACGTCCGTCCAAAGGTCGCGGCGCGGCGATTCGGCACCGAGCGGCCGAACGGCGCGCCGCAGCAGGCGGGACAGCTCGGGGTCGGTCACGGTGTGATGCCCCTGCTCGCAAGGTCCTTGCGTAACAGTCGCACAGCACGAAACACGCGCAGTTTCACGGCATTCTCCGTGAGCCCGAACGCCTCCCCGATCTCTCCATAGGGGCGGTCTTCGATGAGCGCGAGGAGCGCGACCGCGCGCAAATGCACTGGCAACCGCGCGAGCGCCGCACGGATTTGTGTCAACACGTCGGCTCGCACCCCCGCGTCCGGCGGTTCATCACCCGCCAACTCGTCACTGAGGCCGACCTCCGGCGGCTGCGAGTGCAAGTGGTCGAGCGCACGATTCGTCGCGATCCGGCGCGCCCACGGCCAGAACTCGCGACCGGAATCGAACCGCGCGCGCGCCTTGTAGATTCGCCAGAACGCTTCCACTGTGATGTCCTCCGCCGCGTCGCGGTCGCGCACCATCCGCAGGACCCAAGCGTACACCCGCGCGCTGTATTCGCGATACAGTGCCTCGAAGGCGTCGGGGTCGCCCCGCACGAACCGTTCGAGCAGCTCCAGATCACACCACGTCGTATCGGGCCATCATGCTCGCATCCTCGTGCTCGAGGTTGTGGCAGTGCACCAGATAGCGGCCCCGATGTCCGCTGAATCGCATCACCACACGCACGACGTCGCCCTTGTCGAGCGTAACGGTATCCTTCCACCCCTGCTCGTAGGGCTCGGGGGCGCGGCCGTTGCGATCGAGAATCAAGAATCGCACGAGATGGATGTGCACGGTGTGCAGCATGCCGAGCAAACCGAAGCGCCGATGGTTGACGAGGCGCCAGATCTCGACGTCGCCATAGCGAGGCGTCGCGATGGGGCGATCGCCGTCGAAGTCGCGCCCGTCGATCGTCCAGTGCGCCCGTGGCGGAAAGCCTCGAGGCGCGCCCGTGAACACGAAGTCGCGGGTCTGCGAAGCGTCCTGCGACCGCAGCTCAGGCGGTTCGCCAAGACGTTCGGGTACGCGGCTGTCGTCAGGTTCGGCGCGGGCGACGTCGAAGCGCATGACCCAGCGCTGGTCGCCTCCAGCCGCCTCATCCACCAGAAACAGCTGGCTGCCCAGCGGCAGGCGGGAGAAGTCGACCACGACCTCGACGCGCTCGGCCATGCCGAGGCGAATGCTCGAGCACGGCACCGGAGCGGGCAGGAGCCCGGTGTCGGTGGCGATGACCACCAGTGGGTCGCCGCTCGAGAGCGCGAGCCGCAGCGGCGTCGCGTTCGAGCCGTTGAGGAGGCGAAAGCGGTATTTGCGCGCCGCGACCTCGAGATGCGGCGTGGGCGCGCCGTTGACGGTCACGATCGGGCCACTCGCGCCGAGCTGGCGGAGCGGATTGTAGTGCAGTTCTCCGCCCCGGTCGCAGGAGCGCCGCTGAATCAAGAGGGGCACGTCGCACGCGCCACGTGGCAGGCCGAGTCCTTCTTCAGCCGCATCCTCCAGCAGGTAGAAGCCCGCCAGGCCCATATAGATGTTGCGGCCGGTGTGGTCCATGGCGTGGTCGTGATACCACAACGTCGCCGCGGACTGGGTATTGGGATAGGTATAGCTGCGGCTCGCGCGGGGCATCACTTCGTCCGTGGGAAAGCCGTCTGAATCGGGCGGCGTTTCGCCTCCGTGCAAGTGCACAACCGTCGGCACGGGGAGCGCGTTCGTGTGCCGGACCACGACCGTACGGCCCCGTCGCGCTCGGATCGTGGGACCGGGCCAGAGCCCGTCGTAGCCCCATACGGGGGTCGGTACGCCCGGCAGCACCATGCCGCGCCCCGCGCGCTGGACAACATCGTAGTAGTCGGTCGTGGCATCGCGCCGCACTGGGGCGAGCACGGGGGGAATCGGCAGCGGGCGCTGGAACCGAGGGCGTGCATTGGCGGGGCTGCGAGCGGCACGAATCCCGGGGCCGTCGAGGGCTGCGCCGGCGGCGATGGCGGTAGCGGTGCGAACGAACTCGCGGCGAGTGAGCTGGGGAGGTCTGGGCATAGGTCTCTTCCCCAGATACTGCCCAGGACGGGGGGACGTTTCCGAACGCGGGACGAAGAAGAAGCCCCACAGTCGAACTCACTGTGAGGCTTGACCTTCACTCAATCGGCAGGGGTCGCGGGTTTCAAATCCCGCCGTCGCCTAGAAGTAGCTCAGCCACCACGCCGCGCGCCGCCGTTTGAGCTCGGCAAACCAGCGGCAAAGCGGATAGGCGAGCACGAGTGCGACGGCCCATACCGCGTACACGACCCACAGGTCCCAGCCGTAGTCGGCCGGAAACAGCTCGCGCGCTGTGCCGAGCGTCGGCGGCGCGAGCCAGACGAACGGCGCTCCCCCGCCGTAGCGGAGCGCCGTCAGTCCTACCGCGAGCAGATGGATCAAGGGAATGTGGATCACAAAGTAGAAGAGGGGCACGCGGCCGAACACCAGAATCGGGTCGCGGTCGCCGCGGCGCATCCCGTCCACGAGGCCGAGGAACACGATCGCGGGCCCGAGCGTCATCAGCAGGAATGAGAGCGACGCCGGGTATTTGGTGGCATTGAGGAACGACAGCAGCGTGTAGAGCGGGCCCCCCCCGCGTTCCTGGACGGTCCAGGGTCGTGGGTCGCCATAGACGTTCAGCCCACGGAGCAGCACGAATGCCGCCGTAAGTGCCAGGCCGAGGCGCAGCAGCAACCGGCGGCGCCGCTCGGGCGGCAGCCGATACAGCTCTCCGAAGCAGAAGCCCGCGGCCATGACGCCGATCCACGGCACGAGCGGGTAGGCGACGATGATGGCCGGCCCGCCCTCGACCGGCAGCCACAATCCCTGCTGATGCAGGATCTGCCAGACCCACGCGAACGCGCCGAACGTCGCGGCCTGGACGCCGTCCAGCAGGTTGTGCAGCGCGATCATCGCGATGCTCAGGGCGAGCAGGACGCGCGGCGGCAGGTGCACCAGCAGCGCGAGCGCGATCATGCTCCAGCCCAGCGCCCAGAGCACGAGGAGGAAGAGTGGGTTGAAAGTGAGATCGAAGAAGAAGCTCGCGCGCACCAGCGTGAACTCGAGCACGATGAGCCACAGGCCCCGGGTCGCGAGAAAGCGCGACAGATCGGCCTTGGAGCCGCCGCGCTCGAGCCGCAGGAACGCGCCGAGCCCCGCGCAGAACATGAACGCGGGAGCGCAGAAGTGGGTGATCCAACGCGTCAGAAAGATCGCCGGCGTCGTTTGCGTAAGATCTTCAGGCCGAAACGCCATGGCGCCGGAGTGGATGTAGTCGCGCGTGTGGTCGATCGCCATGAGTACCATGACCAGGCCGCGCAGGATGTCCACGGCCTGGATGCGCACGGCGGCCCGCGGCGGTGTGGCGACGCCGTCGAGAGGCGTACTCATTGTCTTACAATCTACAGGCGGGGCGGCGCGCGCTCGCCGCTTTCGGACTCGAGTATTGGCCGACGTAGGCCGAGCTTCTTGCCTCCTGCGAGGCGTGGGCTGAAACGTCTAGCGGGCCGGCACCGGCGCCGGCAGATGATCGGCAAACCGCCACGGGGGGGGCGTCGCGCCGTCTCGGCCAAGCGCGAGCTTCGCGAGCCGCGCCCGCACCATCGCGATCGGCATCGGACCGCCTTGCAGCACCGCGTCGTGGAATTCGCGCTCGGTCATCTTGCGCGTATCGACCAGCTCCGCGTGCAGCGCCCGCAACTGCAGACCGCCGATCATGTACGCCGCCTGATAAAGCGGCGAGTAGGCGCCGCCGAACGAGCGTCGCACCTCACCCTCGGCGTTGGCACGCTCGAAGCCGACGGTGTCGACGAGAAACTGAATCGCCTGCTCGGGCGTCATCTTCCCGAGATGGAAGTTGAGCGAGAAAATGATGCGCGCGCTGCGGTGCATCCGCCAGAACAGCGCGCCGACCCGATCTTCCGGCGTTGCCTGAAAGCCGTGATCCCACAGGAACATCTCCCAGTACAGCGATTGGCCCTCGTTCCAGAACGGCGTGGAGAACAGCCGCCGATGGGAGTTGTAGCGGGCCGACATGAAGCTCTGGAGGTGGTGCCCCGGGTTCAGCTCGTGGAACACCGTCGCGTGCGAGAAGTGCGGGTTGTTGCCGCGCATGCTCATCAACTTTTCCGCATCCGACATCTCGGCCGTTGGATACGACACCTGGATCATCTCCCCCCCGAGAAAGAACGGGGACACGCGCTGGCGCTCGGGCGGGATCATCTCCATGCGCCAGTCTTC
>JBLNGI010000172.1:0-2877 GCA_050264615.1 Gemmatimonadota bacterium | reverse complement strand
TTCAGAGCGGGAAACGGGACTCGAACCCGCGACCCCAACCTTGGCAAGGTTGTGCTCTACCAACTGAGCTATTCCCGCGCGCCGCAAAATCTAACCTTAAGCCTGTCACCTGTATACGGTTGACCGCGGTGCGTCTGGATCGAAACCAGTTTACGGTAGCCCAGCCGTCCAGTGGAGGCGAGGGGGATCGAACCCCTGACCTCGTGAATGCCATTCACGCGCTCTCCCAACTGAGCTACGCCCCCTCAGTTTCCTCGCCCCGAAAGGCCTATGGCGGCCCGGCGGGAACACGGCATCTTATCGGCGCGTTCAGGCGGTGTCAAGCGATTTCAGGCCCGTTTCATGAACATTTTCGCCGCGTACGCGTACTAAAGAGCACCCAGATAGGGCGACCCAATGCCTCGCACTCGGAAGACCACAAAAGCAGCTGCGCCGGCGCCGAAGACCAAGGCTGCCGCGAAGCCAACCGCGGAGCGCCGCGTAACGAAGCGGCGCGGCCGTGGCCGGCGCCGCGGGCTGCTCACGGGGCTCGGGTCGCACGAGCACGAGCGCGACATCCTGGATCAGTATCTCCACGAGGTCTCCAAGACTCCACTGCTCACGCAGAAGGAGGAAATCGCGCTCGCCCGGAAGGTCCGGGCCGGCGATCAGGAGGCGATGCAGGAGCTGGTCAAGCGCAACCTGCGCTTCGTGATCTCGGTCGCGAAGAAGTATCAGAATCGCGGCCTGCCGCTCACCGACCTGATCGGCGAGGGCAATGTCGGCCTGCTCACCGCGGCGCGGAAGTTCGACCCCGATCAGGGCGTGAAGTTCATTTCGTACGCCGTGTGGTGGATCCGCCAGGCGATTCTCGCCGCGCTCGCGCGGCAGGGCCGCACGGTCCGCGTACCGCTGAACCGCACGGCCGATCTGTCGCGCATCGTGCGGACGGCGGAGTATCTGCGCCAGACGCTGCGGCGCGAACCCACGCCGGAAGAGATCGCCGACGCGACCAAGCTGTCGCTCGAGGTCGTGCAGTCGCTCGCCGCGCTGAACACCGGCGACGTGCGGCTCGATGCCCCGCTCGATCCGGACGGTGACCGCTCGCTGATCGAGCGCTTCATCGCCGAGGACCTGCCGGACACGGAAGATCAGGCGATGGACCGCTTCCTGTCCGACGAGATCGAGCAGGCGCTGAACACGCTGCAGCGCCGGGATGCCAAGGTCCTGCGGCTGTATTTCGGTCTCGACGGCGGCCGCGAGCATACGCTCGAAGAAATCGGCGGCATGCTCGGTGTGACGCGCGAGCGCGTGCGCCAGCTGCGCGATCGCGCGCTGAAGCGGCTGCGTGACGGCGACGTCGGCAAGGCGCTGGCGAGCTTCGCAGCGTAAACAGCCGGCGGTGAAGGGCGTAGGGGCGCAGCATGCTGCGCCCCTACTGTTTTTGGTCTAGTTTCCCCCCCCGTGATTGAATCCATCGGCCGTCGGTCGATCTCCGCGGTAGAGGCGGTTGGGCGCGTCGGCCACTTCGTGGCGGACATGATCCGGGCACTGCCCGATGTCGGGACCTGGATCGGTCCCACGATCGTGCAGATGCGGCGCATCGGCGTCGATTCACTCCCCGTCGCCCTCTTCATCGCCGCCTTTACCGGCGTCGTGCTCGCGCTGCAGGCCTCGTACACCTTCACCGGCGCGGTGCCGCTCTATTTCGTGGGGACGCTCGTCGGCAAGACGATGATGCTCGAACTCGGCCCGGTGCTCGCGGGACTCGCGCTCGCCGGCCGCGTGGGCGCGAGCATGGCCGCCGAGCTGGGCACGATGAAAGTCACCGAGCAGGTGGATGCGCTGGAGACGCTGGCCTACGATCCCCAGAGCTATCTCGTCGTGCCCCGCGTGCTCGCCGGGACCCTCATGTTTCCCGTGATCGTCGCGTTCGCGATCGCCACCGGGATCATCACGGGATGGCTCACGAGCCTGGTGCTGCTCGATCTCTCCACGCCCGATTTCCTCAAGGGACTCAAGCTGTTCTATGCCTTCAAGGACGTCTGGTTCGGGCTGCTGAAGAGTGCGACCTTCGGGTTCACGATCACCCTCGTGGGCTGCATTGTGGGACTCTCCACGCGGGGCGGCGCGGAGGGGGTGGGGCGCAGCACGACCCACGCCGTCGTCTATTCGGCCATTCTCATCCTCGTGCTCGATGCGTTCCTGGCCGTGGTGCTGCTGTGATCGAGTTCCGGGATCTCCAGAAGGCGTTCGGCGGAAAACCGGTGCTCCAGGGACTCTCGCTCACGGTTCGCGATGCCGAAACGGTGGTGATCATCGGGTATTCAGGGACCGGGAAAAGCGTGGCGTTGAAGCACATCGTCGGCCTGTTGCACCCGGATGCGGGCGACGTCATCGTTGACGGCCAGGCGGTGAGCACGCTCGACCGGGACGGCCTGACGGAGCTGCGGCGCGGGATCGGGTACGTCTTCCAGTTCGCTGCGCTGTTCGACTCCCTCACGGTCGCCGACAACGTGGCGCTGGGCCTGAGGCGCCGCGGGCTGGACGACGAGGAGATCGAGGAGCGGGTGCTCGAAGCGCTGGCGCTCGTGGATCTGTCGGGGAGCGGTGAGCGCATGCCGGCCGAGTTGTCGGGCGGGATGCGAAAGCGCGTGGGCATCGCCCGCGCGATCGCGCTCCGCCCGCGCTATATCCTCTATGACGAGCCGACGACGGGGCTCGACCCCGTGACGTCGGCCGTGATCGACCGCCTGATGGTGCGCACGCGCGAGCACCTCGGTGTGACGGGCGTCGTCGTGACGCACGACATGCGCAGCGCCTACACCATCGGCGACCGGATCGCGATGCTGTTCGAAGGTCGCATCCGCCAGGTTGGGAGCGTGGAGGAGATTCAGC
>JBLNGI010000171.1:0-2881 GCA_050264615.1 Gemmatimonadota bacterium | reverse complement strand
CGCCCCTGCCGTGAGACGGCTCACGTTGCGCTCGCGCCAGTCAGCGCGCGGGGTGCGGGCGTGCAGGAAGTGGGCGTGCACATCGACAAGCATGACAACAATCTACAGGCAAGCTGGCGCGACGCCGCCCCGCTCCTATCTTGGGGGCGTCCCGAGGGGGGTCTCATGGAAACGATGATCGGACGCGCGAAAGGCATGATGCTGGAGCCGCGTGCGACGTGGAAAGAGATCGATACCGAGTTCACCAGGCCCGGCGAGGTCTGGGGGAAGTACATCGTCCCGCTTGCCGCCATCGGTCCGCTCGCGACCACCGTGGGGATGATTCTGTTCGGTCGTCGGGTTCCCCTCACGTCGTTGACGACGCCGGTGTCGATCACGACGGCGGTCTCCTCAGGGATCGCCGCGTACGTGCTGGCGCTGCTGAGCGTGTTCGTGCTGTCGCGCGTCATCAGCGTGCTCGCGCCCGGATTCGGCGGGCAACGCAACGATGTGCAGGGACTCAAGGCCGCCGCGTACTCCAGCACCGCTGCGTGGGTCGGCGGCGTGTTTCAGCTCCTGCCTACGCTCGGCCTGGTGAGCATCCTCTTCTCGCTCTACAGCCTCGTGCTGCTGTATACCGGACTGCCGATCGTGATGAAGGTGCCGAAGGATCGCGCGATGGGGTACACCGCCGTCGTCATCATCGTGTGGATCGTGGTCTACTTGATCGCGGGAGCGATCGTTACGGCGTTCTAGACCTGCTGCAACGCCGCGTCGAGCATCTCGAGGGTACGGTCAACCGTACCCTCGTCGTGCGCCAGGGAGACGAAGTTGTACGCCGTGCGCTTGAACAGCAGCCCGCGCCGGGCCGCGTTCAGCACCGTGCGATGCGCGAGCTCGTCGGTGGGATAGTGGAGAAAGCACATCTCCGCGATCCCGGCCACTCCCGCGATCGCCGACGGGTGTCGGCGTTGCAGCTCGTGCAGTCCATGCAACAACCTGGTCCCCACGCGATGCAGGTGCCCGCACACATCCTCCCGCGCGAACACCTCGAGCGTCGCGCGCGCGGCCGCCAGCGCCACCCCCTCCGTGGCAAGCGTGGATGAGATCCAGGTGCGGCTCGTGGCGGACATCACGTCCGCCCGGCCGCCCACCGCAGCCAACGGGAATCCGTTCGCGAGCGCCTTGCCGATCACGACGAGATCGGGCTTCGGATCCAGCGCGTACCGCTCCACCGCCCCACCGATCGCGAGCCGGAACGCGGTCTTGATTTCGTCGAAGATCAGGACGGCTCCGACGCGTTGCGTTTCCAGCCGCAGCATCTGCAGCCATTCGCGCGCCGGCTCGCTCACGATGACCGGCTCGACCACGACCGCGGCGAGCGCGCTGCCGCGCTGGCGGATCAGCTCCCGCCCTCCCGCGACGTCATTGAACGGCAGCTCCGCGAACAAGCCGCGCGTGGCCGCCGGCACGCCCTCCGTTGCGCCCTGGCACCAGTCGAGCCAGCCGTGATAGCCGCAGCCGAGGACGTCGTCTCGCCCGGTGGCGACGCGCGCGAGCCGCACGGCGGCCGCGACCGCCTCCGCGCCGGTCTTGAGAAAGCGAATGCGCTCGAGCCAGGGAATCCGCTCGGCGAGCGCTTCGGCCAGCTCTGCTTCGGCGACGGGCGGAAGCGGTCCCACCACGCCGGCGGCGATCGCCGCCTCCGCTGCGCGATTCACGGCGGGATGGCCGTAGCCGAGGGCCACGGCACCGAGGGCCATGATGTAGTCGAGGTACTCGCGGCCGGCGTCGTCCCACACACGCGCGCCGGACGCCCGCGTCATGCGCGCGGGGGAGCCGAACAGGGCCTCGGGCCGCTTGCTAGCGGTCGACGTGAAGCCGGGAACGCGCCAGTCGCTCACCGTATTTCACCACCTCGATGGCCATCGCGCGGAGCAGCTTCGCCTCGCGCGCATCCAGCGGCGTGCGATGAGCGATCTCGCGCATCGTGCGCATCACACCGTCCGCATTGCGGGTCTTGAAGAAGTCGATTCCCTGCAGGGCTCGTGACACGTCGACGAACAGCCGCTCGAGCTCGGCGGCGGCGACCGGCTCGGAGGGGCGCCGCGGTTCCTTGAACGGTTGTTCCTCCGCGCCGCGCGCCAGCGCCAGCTCGTACAGCATGATGATGACCGCGTGACCCAGATTCAGCGAGGCGTACGCCGGATCGCTCGGGATCGTCACGACCCGGTGACAGCGGTCGAGCGCTTCGTTGGACAATCCTTTGTCTTCCCGCCCGAACAGCAGCGCGAGGGGCTCCGACTTTTCGGCAGCGATCGCGACGATCTCCGCGGCCGCTTCCCGCGGGCGCTGCAGATTCCGTTTCGCGGTCCGGCCGCGCGCCGTGAACCCGACGATGTGGATGCAGTCGGCGAGGGCCTCCTCGAGCGTCGCGAAGGTGCGCACGCGCGCGAGGACGTCCTGGGTCTGATGCGCGATCCCCTCCACCCGATACGATTCGTACTCACGCGGCGTGACGAGCCGCAGATCGCGCAGCCCGAAATTCTTCATCCCGCGCACGACGTGCGCGATGTTCACCAAATCCTGTGGCTCGTGCAGCACGAGGACGATCATCCGACCAGCTCCAGCACGCCGAACCGGCTCGGGTCCTGTCGATCCCCGCGCAGCCACACCCAGCCGCCGCCTCCGCTCCACACGAGCTGGCCGACGCGCCGGAGCCGTCCCGGCAGCAGCTCATTCACGATCAGGTCGAACGACACGCGCGCTCCGGCGTGCGGGTACACGCCTTCCGGCCAGGGAATCGCGACGGTCACGCAGTATCCCGTGTCGGTGCGCTGCCACCTGCCGGTGGCGGCCCCCGCCTCCCCCCGCGTCTGATGGCTGCGCGTATCGCTCGTCG
>JBLNGI010000170.1:0-14652 GCA_050264615.1 Gemmatimonadota bacterium | reverse complement strand
GCGCGAATCCCGTGACGTTCACCGATCCGGCCGACGCGCTGGTGCTCTCCGGGTTTACGTGGCCCGACAACACCGCCCGGCTGCTCAAGGGGTCGACGTGGGCGGTGGTCGAGAATCAGGGAAGCGGGCGGGTGGTGCTCTTCCTCAGCGATCCGTTGTTCCGGGCGTTCTGGAGAGGGCCAGCCAGAATGCTGACGAATGCGATCCTAATGGGACCAAATCGTTAGGGGCGGTAGGAGGCGGTAAGGGGCGGTAGGAGTTCCCCCTACCGCCCCTTTACCGCCCCCTTCTTCAGATCACCCGCGTCGTCCTCACCACATCCCGAATTTTCCAGACCGGCGCCTCGCCCTTCGGCTGCCAGCGGAACCAGCTCGGCTCCTCGTGCATCCGGGGCAACTTGTAGAAGCCGTCCTCGTTTTCCGGCACTTTCCAGGTCACGGTGACGCGCTTCTGCTTGCGCATGACTTCGATAGCCACCGACTCCCCCGGCTCGTAGGTGCGAAGGATCCGCATCGCCTGCATCGGCGAGCTCGGCTTGCGGCCACCGATGGTCAGGATCACGTCGCCGCCCTTGAGCGCCAGCGAGGAATCGGCCGGTGCGCTGACCACCAGCACACCCTCGCGCGTGCCGAAGTACTCACCGAGCTCCGGATTGAGTTTCACGAGCTCGATGCCACCCCACGGAGTCCGGAACCCCATCCCCAACTCGATATCACCGGGCCCAAAATGGGGGAAATCGGGACCCGTCCACTCCTTCATCGCGCCCATGCCCGGAACGCGCATGAGATCGCCGCCGAGGTTTTCAGCGACCAGCGTGAGCTTCTTGGCGGCCTCGGTGCCGCGGCGATACTCGACCTGCACCGTGTCACCCGGATCCAGCTCGCGTGCGAGCTCGATCAGCTTCATGCCCGGACCTGAATCCTCGTCGTCCTCCGCCGCCACGCCGCCGAGGGCGGTGCCGTTGAAGCGGGTGATGACGTCGCCGGCTTTGAGGCCGGCCTTCTCCGCCGGCCCGCCCGGGGTGATGCCTTCGATCCGGGCGCCGACCTTGTCACCCGCCGTGTTGGCGCGGGTGTCGACGATCACGCCGATCCGGCCGCGGTTGTCCGAGAACGAGAACACGCCATACGGGCCGCTCTCGACGCGAACGCGGGGCCGGCTGCGCGGGCGCGTGTCCTGCGCCCCCCCCTGCGACGCGGCGGGTCCCAGTAACCAGACGGCGAGCACAGCCATCGCCATGTTGCGATTCATTCTTTGATCTCCTTCGGGACCTAGAGCCCGACGTAACGAGCGCGCGTGGCGCGGGCCTTCACCAACTCCCGCATCAGGTCGCAACGCTGCTGCCATAGTCTGACGAGTTCGGCATCCGCTTCATGCGCGCCTTCGACCTGCTGCGCGAGGGTACCGTCGAGAACGGAAATGCGGTCTTCCAGCGCCGCCATCACCGCGGCCTCATGACCGCTGAGCACACTGCCTTCGACGTCGAATTGCTGGAGGGAGTCTTCGAGTGACGCGGACTGGTGCTTCGCCTTGTTGAGCTCGGCGTGGAGTTCTCCAGTCTGACTCGACGGCTGGACCAATAGAACGGCGGCGATCGTGGCGGCGAGCGCGAGACTGCCGCTCCACGCTCCCCAGGTACGCCGGCGGCGGGACCGCTCGGCGCGGAGCACCGCCTGCACCGCCGGCCACCGATCCCGCGGCGGTCGGAGCGCCGGCAGCGCCTTCAGCTGTGCCACGCGCTGATACAACTTCTCCAGCTCCGCCTGACACGTCTCGCAGGTGGTGATGTGCCGGCGCGCCCACACCGACGCCTCACCTGCCTGCAGCGCCTCCAGATCATCCATCGTGCAATGCATCATGTACTCGCTCCTTCATCCAGCATTCGCCGCAGACGCGCATGGGCCCGCGCCAGCTGCGACTTTGAAAAACTCACCGATTTGCCCATCTGCTCCGCAATTTCCTCGTGCGTATATCCCTCGACGTCGTGCAGCCACACCACCGCTCGGGATGTTTCGGACAGCTGCTCGAACGCGCGTTCCAGATCGATGTTCGCGCCGACATGCATGCCCGGCTTCCCCGGCTCGTCGTCCAGCCCTTCAGTCGCGCGCACCTGATCGCGCCGGATCCGCATCAGCGCCTTGGTCGACGCGATCTTGCGGACCCACCCCCAGAGATGACCCTCGCCGCGGTACTGCCTGATGTTGCGCACGACTTCGAGGAAGGTCTCCTGGAGCACGTCCTCGGCATCCTCGGGCCGCCGCAGCATCCGCCGCACGAGATTGTAGACCGGCACCTCGAAGGCTCTGTAGAGCGCTTCGAGCGCGGCTTCATCTCCGGCTTGAGCTCGGGCGACGATGACGTCGGGAACGGCGAAGGCCACTGTCATGTCCGAAAGGTATGATGCCACAAATACGTGGAACGTCGCGGTTTTCGTCCCAGGCAAGAGCACTGTTCCTTAAGACGTTGACCCGTAGTACTTTGCCGCATGCCCAATGCCAACGTGAAGGAATGGCTGCATCACTGGCAGGACGAAGCCGACGCCGCCTTCCTCTATCTCGCCCTCGCGGGTCAGGAGACTGATCCGCACAAGAAGGACGTCTACATCAAGCTCGCGGGAGTCGAAGAGCGGCACGTCCAGATGTGGACCAAGCTGCTGGCCGAGCACGGCCACAAGGTCGCGCCCGCCCGGCCCTCAGCGAACGCGCGGCTGCGGGCGTGGTTCGGCCGTCGCTTTGGTACGCGCTACCTCCTGCCGATGCTGCTGCGCGAGGAGGGCCAGGAGGTGAAGAGCTACCTGAACCTCCATAGGGAATCGAGCCTCGCCGATGCACAGGAGGTCTCGCTCCAACTCGCGAAGGAGTCGGCGGCGCACGCGGGCACGCTCGCGGATCTCGCCGGCAAAGGCGCCGAGCCGTGGCACAAGACCGGCTCAGGTGGTTTCCTCCGGAACGTCGTGTACGGCTTCAACGACGGGCTCACGGCCAATTTCGGGCTCGTGGCCGGCGTCATCGGCGCGGCCGTGCAGCCGCACGTGATCCTCATATCCGGGGTCGCGGGGATGATCGCGGATGCGCTCTCGATGGGATCGTCGGGCTATCTCGCGGCGAAGAGCGAGCAGGAGGTATGGCAGCACGAGATCGCGATGGAGAAGGAAGAGATCCGGTTGATGCCGGAAGTCGAAATGGAAGAAATGGCGCTCCAATACGAGGCCAAGGGTGTGGATCGGCGCACGGCCCGCCGCATGGCCGAAGAGGTTATGCGCGATCCCGAGCGGGCGCTGGGCGAGCAGGTTCGAGACGAGCTGAAGATCGGCGAGGCCCACGCCACGCCGTTCCGCGAAGGCTGGATCACGGGGATCGCGACGGCGGTGGGCGCGTTCATCCCGGTGTTCCCCTTCATGGTGCTGGAGGGACGCGCCGCGATCTGGGCGGCCTTCATCACCGCGATGCTGTCGCACTTCGCTGTGGGCGCCGCTCGCAGCTTCTTTACCGGCCGCGGCGTGTTTCGCAGCGGCGTCGACATGTTTGTGGTGGGGTTGGGCGTCGCCGGCGTGGGCTATGTCGTCGGGGACTTGATAGCCCGGGTGCTTTGAGGAGCAAGGAGCAGGGAGCAGGGAGCAGACTGCTCCGTGCTCCCTGCTCCCTTCAGACCAGCAGGTTCACCAAGCGATCCTGGACGTAGATCACCTTCTTCACCTTCTTGCCGTCGACGTGCTTCTTCACTGACTCGTCGGCGAGTGCCCGTTCGACGACTTCCTTTTCCCCTGTCCCGCGCGGAACGGTCAAGCGGGAGCGGAGTTTCCCGTTCACCTGCACGGCAATCTCCACCTCTCCGGCGGAGGCGAGCCGCTCGTCATGGCCCGGCCACTTCGCACTGAACACCGACGTATCGTGGCCGAGCACCTCCCACATCTCTTCCGCAATGTGGGGCGCGTAAGGCGCGAGCATGATCACGAGCGGCTCGAGCAGCTCCTCGTGCAGCTCCGCGCCCTGGTGCTCGCGCAACTCGTTGACGTACTCCATCAGCGCCGCGATCGCGGTGTTGTAATGCAGCGCATCGGTGTCGGCCGTGACTCGGCGGATGGTGCGATGCAGTTTTTGCTGGACCGCTGCCGGAAGCGCCGACGTCGACGGCGGCTGGGCCGCGCCGGTCTGAACGGCCCACCACACCTTCTCGAGAAAACGCCGAATCCCGACGATCCCCTCGTCGCGGAAGTCGCCGCCTTCCTGAAACGGACCCAGGAACATGAGGTACATCCGGAACGTGTCGGCGCCCCACTGCTGGATGTAGGTATCGGGGACCACAACGTTCCCGCGCGACTTCGACATTTTCGCGCCGTCCTTCACGATCAGCCCGTGCGCGCGGAACTTGGGATACGGCGACTCGAAGGGCACGTGTCCCAGGTCGTGCAGCACCAGGTTGATGAACCGCGCATACAGGAGGTGCAACACGGCGTGCTCGTTGCCGCCGATGTAGCTGCTCACGGGGAGCCACTTCCTGGTCCGCGCGGGGTCGAACGGTCGATCGGTGAACTCGGTCGACGGATAGCGAAGGTGGTACCAGGCCGAGTCCAGGAACGTGTCGGAGACATCGGTCTCCCGCCGCGCGCGCCGGCCGCACCGCGGGCAGGGCACGAAGTACCATTCCTCGTGACGCGCGAGCGGGCTCACGCCCGTGTCGTCGGGGCGGAAGTCCTCGATCAACGGCAGCTCGACCGGCAGGTCCTGTTCCGGCACCGGAACCACGCCGCACGGCTCGCAATAGATGATCGGAATCGGCGGGCCCCAGTAGCGCTGCCGTGAAATACACCAGTCGTGCAAGCGGTACTGCACGTGCGGCTTTGCGAACCCGCGCTCGGCGAGCCAGGCGACGATCTTGCGGCCTCCCTCCAGGCACGTGAGGCCGTCGAACGGCCCGGAGTTCACCAGCACCCCGTCCTTGGACTCTGCGGGCAGCGACTCGCCCTCCACGCGAACGACCTGGCGCACCGGCAGGCCGAACGTCTGGGCGAACTCGAAGTCACGCTTATCGTGCGCCGGCACCAACCCGATGGCGCCCGTCCCGTACTCCATCAGCACGTAGTCGGTCGTCCATATGGGGATGGATTCGCCGGTGGCGGGGTTGCGCGCGTAGGACCCGATGAACACGCCGGTCTTGGTCTTGTCGCCGACCCGCCGCGATACGACGTCCTTCGACTGGACTTCGCGCTGATACGCCTTGACGACTGAGCGCTGCTCCACGGCGGTCAGCTCGTCCACGAGCGGGTGCTCCGGCGCGAGCAGCACGCCGGTTGCGCCGAAGATCGTGTCGGGACGCGTGGTGAAGACCGTGATCTTCTTGCCGCTCGGCGTCTCGAAAATCAGCTCGGCGCCTTCGCTCCGGCCGATCCAGTTGCGCTGGAGCAGCTTGGTGGAGTTGGACCAATCGATGTGATCGAGATTGGCGAGCAACCGCTCGGCGAAGTCGGTGATGCGGAAGAACCACTGATCGAGGAACCGCTGCTCGACCGGCGTATCGCAGCGCTCGCAGCGGCCGTCGATCACCTGCTCGTTGGCGAGCACCGTCTTGTCTTTGGGACACCAGTTCACCGCCGCGCGCTTCTTGTACGCGAGCCCGGCCTTGAAGAGCTGGAGAAACAGCCACTGGGTCCACTTGTAGTAGGCCGGATCCGTGGTAGAGAGCTCGTGCCGCCAATCGAACATGCCGCCGAAGCGCCGGAGCTGGCGGCGGAATGTCGCGATGTTCTGCGGGATGAGCTTTGCCGGATTCGTGCCGATGTTGAGCGCGTAATTCTCGGAGTGAATGCCGAAGGCGTCGAAGCCCATCGGCTCGAACACGTTGAAGCCCTGGAGCCGCTTGAACCGTCCGTAGATATCCGCGCCCGTGAACGCGAACATGTTGCCGACGTGGAGTCCTTCGGCCGACGGATACGGAAACATCATGAGGTTGTAGAACGGCCGAGCCGCCCCATTGAGATCGGGCTCGTTCGTGTGTCGCTCAGCCCACCGGGCCTGCCACTTTGCTTCGAGCGAAGCGGGATCGTAGTTTGGGACGTCGCGCATGCGTGCTAATCAAACATGACCATCAAGTCCCAACAACTGCGCCGGAGCTTTCTGATTTCGGGAGCGGTGGCCGCCGTCTTGCTCGTCGGGTTCGTCGCCTGGCTGACGAGCAGTCGGGTCGGAGCCGTGCTCGAGCAACAGGCCGACGTACGCGGCCGGGACGTGGCGACGCGGGTGGCGGCCATCGTAACGCAGTACCTGAAAGAGCGGCGCCGCGAGGTGGTCTCGCTCGCCAGCCAGCCGCAGCTGATCGCGGCGGTCAGGGAGGCCGGGCAATCCGCCTCGGCGCGTGGCCTCGACCGCACCCCGATCCCCGATCTCGAACAGATGTTCAGCGGGACCCGCCAACTTGGCGGGGACCCGGCCCTGCGGGATTACCTGCGCGCTTACACCACGATTTCGGATTTCGCCGAAATCATCGTCACCGAGAGCCACGGCCTGAACGTCCTGACGTCGAGCCGCACGTCCGATTTCGTGCAGCGCGATGAGCCCTGGTGGCAGCGCGCCGTCGAGGACGGATCGTACGAGGGCGATGCCCGCTACGACTCCTCCTCCAGCGCCGCCTCCCTCGAGTTCGACGTCGCGATCCGGGCACCGGGCCTCCGGAACCCCGTCGGGGTGCTCAAAGCGGTGTTCGCCCTGGACCGGCTCACCGCCCTGCTCGGCACCGAGGAGCTCGCCGGGGATGCCTACCTCGAAGTCGTCGACGGGCGCGGCGTTGTGCTGGTCTCCAAAGACCACGCGCTGCTGCTGCAGCCGCTGCCGGACAGCGCCAGCGTCCCGCTCCAGCCGGAGGTTGCGACCGCGATCGTCGACACGCGTGGAGCCGAAGAGCTGATCGTCACGGTGCCCGCGAATCAGGGCGAATGGTGGGTGCTGTACCGGGAGCCTTCTGCCACGGCGTTCGCCGTGGCCCGGAGTACGCAGCGCTCGGTCTGGCTCGGCGCGCTGCTCGTCGCCGCCGTGGCGGTGGGCGCGCTGTTCTGGCTTTCGCTGCGCCTGGGCCGCCTCGTGACAGAGCCGGTACGCGCGGCCGGGGCGATCGCGAGTCGCGTGGCCGGAGGCGACCTCTCCGTGACGGTGTCGACTCATCGCGCCGAGGCGACCGAGGTCGCGGAGCTGCTGTCCTCGGTCCATTCGATGGTCGTCGCGCTGCGCCGCCTGGTGGGTGCGATCCGGTCCGCCGCCGATGAGGCGGCCGCGATGGCGACCGAGATCTCCGCCTCCACCGAACAGATGAGCGCATCGACCCAGGAAATGGCGAGCACGTCTCAGGACCTCTCCCGGCGCGCGGGAGAACAGGCGCAAATCGTCCGGGCGGCGGCGGACGATGCCGCGCGCATTCTTCAGATCGCCGTGAAGCTGGCCCAGGGTGCGGAAGAATCGGCACGCCGCAACGCCGACCTGTCGTCGCTCGCGCGCCGGCATAAGGACGGACTCGATCAGAGTACGGCGCGGCTCGCGAAGCTCGCCGATGAAATCGCCACGGGTGCCGAGGAGGCGGAGGCGCTCGCGCAGGCATCGGCGCGCATCCTGACGTTCGTCGCGCAAGCGAAGGCCGTTGCCACCCAAACCAACATGCTCGCCCTCAACGCCGCGATCGAGGCGGCACGCGCCGGACCCCAGGGGCGCGGTTTCGCCGTGGTCGCGGACGAGGTACGGAAGCTGGCTACGGTGGCGGCCGCCGCCGCGGGCGAGACTGCGGACACGGTACGGGGCGTACTGACCCGCGTGCAGGCGACCCGCGATCGTCTGGTGCGGCTGGCCGAAGGGGCGGCGGCGGTTCGCGAAGCCTCGCAATCGGCCGGGCAGGGTCTCGCCAAGCTCGCCGGTGAAGCGGGCGCCAACGACACCTGGAGCCGCGAGATCGCCCAATTGGCTGCGGAGCTCAAGGCGCTGGTCGAAGAGATCGCCACCCGGCTCGGCACCGTGGCTTCGCAGACCGACACCTTGCTCGCGTCCGCCGAAGAGCTGGCGGCGTCGGGTCAGGAACAGAGCGCTTCGACCGAGGAGATTGCGTCGTCGGCCAATCAGCTCGCCGAAGCAGCGGATCGGCTTACGGGCGCGGTGAAGTCGTTCAGGTTGTTGGCAGACGAGCAGCAGCAGCAGGCGGCCGATTAGAACCCTCGGCGCGGTAGGTGGATGGTCCACCTACCGCGCCTTGTTGGGATGAGACCAGAGATCCGACTGCTAGTTCACGCTACTCGAAGCCGATCCCACGATGATGTTGCCCAGCGTTTGCGTACCGAGCAGCCCAACCTGCTGCAACACCACGTGGATCATGTTGACGGTAATGCCGGAGGCCGTCGCAATCTGTTCGTTCAACACGACGTAGCCCACGCCGGGCAGATCCACCCGCGTGTTGGGCTCCGGCGCGGACATCGACACGCCGTTCACGACGAGGTTAGCGAGACTAGAGCCGTAGGCATCACTGCCCTCGGCCGTGCTGGTCGCGATCGCGACCACCCCTGTCGTGGTAATCAATCCGTTGAGAATGTTGACGCTTCCCAGCGACGCCGTACTCACGGCGTCGGAGTAGCCCTCGTCGGCCCAGCCGGAAGCGACGGCGTATGCGTTCTGCGCCGTCACCAGTGAGGCGATGCTGACCTCGCCGGCGTCATTCTGCGTCATGCCACCATCGGCCGGCGCGACCGCCGACGGCGTCGTCTGGTTTACGGATGCGGTGTTGACGGAAACCCCGAACGCCTGGGCCGTCGCAGTCCGTTGCATCTGGCCCAGGGCCGACCCTGGTAGCCAGATCAGTGGCAGGGTGAATGCGGCGACCCGGATCACCCGCCCAATGCTGTCGATCTTCATGGTATCCTCGCTCCTTAGTGGGTTGGGTGGAGTTGCCGGTTGCCACCCGTCAGCGTGCACGATGGCTCCGCGGGCGGGAGGCTCGAATCGAAGCACAGCACCTCGTACGGGTAATCCCACAACCTGATGCCGAAGCCATCATGGCCGGCACCGGGCTCCCCGTTGTCGCAGTCGAACACCTCGAACTGGGACTGTTGTCCCGTGTTCTTGATTACCAGAACGCCGCCCCACCGCGCCCCACCGTCCGCGCAGTCGGTATCCGTGGCGAAGTCCGCCCACCTGATCTCGAGGGAGTGCAGGTTCAGCGGGCGTCCGTTGATGTTCCATTCGGGACGATGGTCGACCCACTCCAGGGAGCCCTTGGCACCCAGGCAGTGGCCCAACTCATCCCTCTGGCCGTTCGGCTCGGAGATAACGTGCGCGCCGAACGTCTCGTATTCGTGGCTCGCTGGCGGATTCTTGTCGGCCGTACCCGGTGGATAATCGATGCGGCCGCCGCCGGTCATCTTGAAAGGCCGACATTCGAGAATATCGAAGTGGTATGACGGTTTCCCGATCGTTGGCGCCACCGCATTGTCGCCTCGGGGATCGCAGCTCGAGGCCAGCAGCACGAGCGCGACTGTCGCCGTCAGCGCGGCGAGCGATCTCAGGTTGGTCATGACGTCCTGCCTCCGTGAGTGGGGTTAAGCGCGAACTCACGATTCAACGAAGGCAAGCGTCGTGCCTCCCCGTCATGCGTGGAATCCGCTTGGTCGCGAAGGTTACTGCCCGCCGCATGCGGCACCGACGCCGCACAGCACGAGGATTCCGCTGCAGAGACGCCATGCAGCATCGCCGCCACGGTGTGGCCGGCTCGCATCACAGACGAAGCCTGTCTAGCGCGTCTCGCCAGGTCGCCGGATACTCAAGATATGCTCAGTGCGATCGGGAATACGCCGCTGGTCCGCCTGTCGCGGATCGTGCCCGCAGGCGCGGCGGCCGTCTGGGTAAAGCTCGAGTACTACAATCCGACCGGCTCCTACAAGGATCGCATGGCGCTCTCGATGATCGAGCGCGCCGAGCGCCGCGGCGCCCTGACGCCGGGGATGACGGTCGTCGAGTACACGGGCGGGAGCACCGGCATTTCGCTCGCGTTCGTGTGCGCGGTGAAGGGGTACCGCTGCCGGATCGTGTGCAACGACGCCGTGGCCGCGGAGAAGCGGCGCAGCATGGAAGTGTTCGGGGCGGAGCTGGAGGTGCTGAAGAGCGAGGGCGGGAAGCTCACCCCCGATCTCGTGCCGCGGATGATGACCCGCGCGCGGGAGATTGCCGCCGAGGGCCCGAGCTATTCCACCGACCAGATGCGCAATCCCGATATGGTGGCCGGCTACGAACCGCTCGGCGAGGAGCTGTTACGGCAGGTCGGGGGGGGGCCGATTCACGCGTTCTGCGCGGCGGTCGGCACGTCGGGCATGCTGATGGGGGCGGGGCGCGTGCTGAAGCGCGCCGATCCGGCGATCCGGATCGTGGCGCTCGAGCCGGCGACGTCCGCGGTACTCTCGGGCAGCGTCCCCGGCCGGCACGGCGTGGAGGGCGTCGCGCCCGGGTTCGTGCCGCCGCAGTTCGACCGCGCGCTCGTGAGCGAGACGCGCGCGATCGATGAGGCGGAAGCGCGGCGCATGTCGTGGACGCTGGCGCGTCAGGAAGGCCTGTTTGCCGGCACGTCGACCGGGCTCAACGTCGTGGCCGCGCTGCAGCTTGCGCGGGAACTCGGCGCTGGCCGCACGGTGGTGACGGTGGCGGTGGACAGTGGGCTCAAGTATTTGGCGGGGGATTTGTACGCCGAGGCTGTGTCCCCTTAGGATCAGATTGATGCAGGCGAACTCTGACTCACTTTGCAGTTAGCGACGAGACAGGCGCAGCGTCCGCTTCTCGATTTCGGCAGGGTCAGCCCAATCGATCGCGCCCTCGCGTCGCAGGACGAGCTTACATCCACTCGAGCCTCCGTGATCAAGCGCGTGTAATGTAAGCGTATCTATGGACGTTCAGCTCTTACTCGTCCCCTACGACACGGCCCGGCGCGGATGGCGCAGCGGCGCCGGTCCTGAGCACTTGATTCAGGCGGGCCTCGTGGCTCATCTCCGCGGCGAAGGTCACACGGTCGCGGACATCCAGGTGATCGAAATCAATTCGGGTGGACCAGCGGCGGAGATTGCGACGGCGTTCGAGCTGATGCGGCACGTGGCGGTCGCCGTGCGCACCGCGCGCGCCGCGGGCCGCTTCCCGCTCGTCCTGGGCGGAAACTGCAACACCGCGATCGGGACTTTGAGTGGGCTCACGCCGTCGCGCCGGGCCGTGTTCTGGTTCGATGCGCACGGCGACCTCAACACACCCGACACCACGCCCAGCGGGTTTCTGGACGGCCAGGGACTCGCGACCGCGCTGGGCAACGGTTGGAAGCAGCTGGCCGCGACCGTGCCAGGATTTCAGCCCGTCGAGCCCGCCGACACGTTCCTGCTCGGCGCGCGCGACCTTGATCCACCGGAGCAGGCGCTGATCGACAGCACCGGGATCAACGCGGTGGCGACATCCGAGATCCCGTCTCGACTCGCCGCGTTGCTGGCGAAACTGCACCTGGATGGCGCACTCGCATACGCTCACCTCGATCCCGACGTGCTCGATCCCGCCGTCGGGCAGGGGAATTGGCTCCGCGTCCCGGACGGGCTTTCCGTCACTCAGGTTACCGAAGCCCTGGCTGCGATTCGGGCCCGCGTGCCGCTCGGCGCGGTCGGCGTCGCCTCGTATGCGCCGGAGTACGACACGCAGCAGAGCGTCTGTCGCGCGATCTTCGCGGCCGTGGACGCGATGCTTGGAGGTCTTGAAGACTCTTGACATCTCAGAACTACACATGTAAATCTACACCTGTAGATCACACTGTGGAGGCCAAGAGTGTCGGAGCGCCATCAGTTGACCGAGCTGCAGCTTGCCATCATGCGCGTCATCTGGGACAAGGGCGAGGCGACGGTCCAGGATATCTGGGAAGCGCTGCACTCGGACCGGGGGCTCGCGCAGACCACCGTCGCCACGATGTTGTCGCGCCTGGAGCGCCGCGGCGTCGTCACGCGCCGCGCCGAATCCCGCCAATACCGCTACCGCGCCGCGGTCACCGAGCCGGAAGTCCAACACTCCATGGTCGGTGAGCTGACGGAGCGGCTGTTCGACGGCGACGTCACCGCCCTGATGCAGCACCTCCTCGCTGGAGAAGACATCAGCCCCGGTGATCTCGCGAAGATCCGCGACATGATCGACCGCGTCGAAACGAACGCATCGGAGTCCAAATGAACACCCTCGCCTCCAGCCTGTTCGCGTGGCTGCTCACGTACCTGATCCACAGCACCGTGCTGCTCGGTATCGCCTGGCTCGTGATCCGGCAATTCCGGCTCGAGCCCGCCGTAGCCGACTTGCTCTGGAAGGTGGCACTGCTCGCGGGGTTAGTGACGGGAACGATTCAATCACGCCTCGAGCTGCGCACACCCGCAGCGATGACGTTGCCCTCCGCTGCCCTTCCCCCGGTCCAACCGGTCAACGTGCCGTCCTCCGCGACACCCGCGCCAGAACCCGGCTCGGGCAGCATCGGTGAGGTGCGTGGCTCCGCCAGCAACACGCCGGTGCGGTTGTCGTCGCTGGTGCTCGTAGTCGTGCTGTTGTGGGGTGTCGTCGCGCTCGCATCCTCACTCTACTACGTCGCGCGCCGCCTGATTCTGGTCGGGCGGCTCGCCGACCGCCGGCCCGTACCAGACGGTCCCCTCGCCGCGACGCTCGCCGAGCTGCAGCGCACCAGCGGTTACCGCCGCCGGGTGCGGCTGACCATGGCGCGGACGATCTCGAGTCCCGTCGCTCTCGGTCTCTCGGAGATTTGCGTGCCCGAGCTCGCGCTCTCCGACCTCGGCGGCGAGCAACAACGCAGCATGCTGGCGCACGAGCTGGCGCACCTCGCACGACGCGATTCGCTGTGGCTCGCGGGCGCCAGCCTCATCGAGCGTGTCTTCTTCTTTCAGCCGCTCAACCGGCTCGCGCGCCGCGAGCTCGAGACGACGGCTGAGTATCTCAGCGACGAGTGGGCTATGCGAAAGACCGGATCGGGGGGGGCAGTCTCATTGGCGAAGTGTCTCGCCACAGTGGCCGAATGGATTCAGGCGTCTCCCCTGGGAGTCCCCGTCGCGGGGCTCGCCGAGCGGCGCTCGCTCCTCGTGGCGCGAATCGCGCGACTGCTCGAGGGCGGCCCGCCCTCGACCCCGGCGTCCCGGCGCGGCTGGGCAGCCATCGCCCCACTGGTCGTTGTAGCGACCGTCGCCGCCGCCCCGCGCGTTTCCGAGTCCTCACCCCCCGTTCCCCCTCTCCGCAATGCGGAGAGGGGGTCAGGGGGAGAGGCACCGCAGGACACCGCGGTCGTCAATGCGCTGATCGCGCGTCTCAAGGACGAGAACGCCGGCGTCCGCAAGGCCGCCGCCAACTCACTCGGCCAGCTCGGCGACCTGCGCGCGGTCGCGCCGCTCATCGTGGTGCTCGCCGATTCCGACGCCGAAGTGCGGTACACCGCGATCGACGCACTGGCCAATCTCGAAGACCCGCGGGCCATTGGGCCGATCGCCGGCCTGCTCAAGGACCCCGTCACCGAGGTGCGCCGCAACGCGTTGAGCGCGTTGTCGCACTGGGACCAGGGAGTGCCCACGGCGCCAGTCGTGGCGCTGCTCGACGATCCCGACGCCGATGTGCGTCGTGAAGCCGTCAATTTGCTCGAGCATCTGAATGCGCGGTCCAGCGGCGCCGCGATTGCGCGGCTCGTTCACGACCAGTCGTCGGACGTGCGCCAGACCGTCGTTCAGGCACTGGGAAATCTGGGCGTACAGAGCGGCGCCGCGGCGATCACTGAAGCGTTGAGCGACCCGAATTCCGATGTGCGGGAGGCGGCGCTCGGCGCGCTCAATGATCTCAAGGCGCCCATAGCCGAGGCCACGCTGTTAAACCTGCTGAAGGACCAGGACGCCGACGTCCGGGAGCGCGCCGCGCAGCTCGCGGGTGAGCGTTCGATCACCGCCGCGATTCCATCACTGCGGCGCATGATCGACGATCCGCGCAGCTCGGTGCGTGAAACCGCAACGCAGGCGCTCGGAAACATCGCGGACCCCGCGGCCCGACAGGCGCTGCAGGCCGCGCTGCAATCCCCCGATCCCAAAGTGCGCCGCGCGGCGGCCGAAGCATTGGGGCAGGACCCATGACGCGCGCCCTTTACGCGCTCGGCCTCGTGACGGCGGGCATTGGCGGGGTCACCGCCATCGATACGACGGGCGTGGGCCTGGAGAAGACGCGCGCTGCAACAGCGCCGCTTCCGATTTCAGCCGAGGGGCACAGCCGCCCCGGCGCCGATTCGGCGCGCGTGGCGCGACTGCTCAACGCACTCGCGCACTCCGATCCCCTCGTCTGCGACATGATCGGCGACCAGCTCGGCAATTTCTGGATGAGCGGCGACGACCCGCGGTTGGGACGGTTCGAAGATGCGCCCGACGTGCAGGGCACCAAGGACTCACTGGCCGGAACGATCACAGACCCCAAAGCCATTGCGTTGCTTCAGACAAACATGGAAACCGACAACGCGTGCGTGCGCAGGGTCGCCGCCAAGCTCCTGGGGAACAGCCGCGTCTCCGCGGCGGCGCTGGGACGGTTGCTCGATGACGCGCAGCCGCGCATGCGCGAGAGCGCAGCCTACGCCGCCGGCGTCGGCGAGCATCGTGAA
>JBLNGI010000169.1:0-6322 GCA_050264615.1 Gemmatimonadota bacterium | reverse complement strand
CCCCCCGCCGCCAGCGGCAGCCAGGGATGCGGCGTGCTGGGGGCGAGCAAGACGGGGATGGCCCCTTTGGCAATGTCGATCAGCGCGACCGGAATCGCGTACTTCCAGCCCAGGATCCGGTAGACGTTCGTGGCACCCAGGTTCTTCGAGCCGTGCTCGCGCAGGTCGATCCCGCGGCCGAGCTTGCCGGCGATATAGCTGGTCGGGGTTGCCCCGAGCAGATAGGAGCCGAGCATCGCCAGGATGGCGTTCAGCGGCGCCCTCGTTTGCGGCGGAACTTGATGGTGAGCGGCGCCCCCGTAAACTCCCACGCCTCACGAAAACCGTTGTGCAAATACCGCGTGTAGGACTCGGGGATCGCTTCCGGCCGATTCGCGACGACGGCGAACCGGGGCGGCGCCGTCCCCACCTGCGTCGCGTAAAACAGCCGGACCGACTCTCCGACCGGCTGCGGCGGCTGCTGGCGGGCCAGCAGCTGCTCGAGCACGCGATTGACCTCGGCGGTCGGCACGCGTTTCTCCCGCTCGTCCGCCACCGTCACGATCGCATCCAGAAGCTTCGGCACACGCTGACCGGTCTTGGCCGAGACGTAGTAGAACGGGATGAATTCGAGGAATTGCGCGCGCGCCTTGATGTCCCGCTCGCCGTCACGTGCGGTGTTGGTTTCCTTGTCTTCGATCAGATCCCACTTGTTCACGGCGATGATGACGCCGGCCCCGCGCTCCCAGGCTTCATTGGCGATCTTGAGGTCCTGTACGTGCATCCCGTCTTTCGCGTCGACGACGAGCAGGCAGACCTCGGCCCGTTCCATCGCGCGCGAGGTGCGCAGGGTCGAGTAGAACTCGAGGTCTTCGTCGACCTTGCTTCGCTTCCGGAGCCCGGCGGTGTCGATGAACACAAGCTGGCGACCCTGGTACTCGAATTGGGTGTCGATCGCGTCGCGGGTCGTGCCTGGCTGATCGTGCACGATCAACCGCTCCTGGCCGAGCAACCGGTTGACCAGGCTCGATTTCCCGACGTTGGGACGGCCGACGACCGCGACATGGATGACGTCGTCGTGCGCCGACTCGGGCGAGTCCGGCAGCAGCGACGCGATTTTGTCGAGCAGGTCGCCGCTGTTCTTTCCGACGGCGGCCGAAACGGGAAACGGGTCGCCCAGGCCCAGCTCGTAGAACGAGAGCTGCCGCGTCTCATCGGGGAGGTCATCGGCCTTATTCACCACCAGGAGCACGGGCCGCTTCGCCGTGCGCAGATACTGCGCGATCTCGAGGTCCATCGGATGAATCCCGGACTCGATGTCGACGACGAACAGCAGCACGTCACTATCCGCGATCGCCTGCTCCACCTGCGCGCGGATCGCGCGATTCATCGGATCGTTCGAACCCGGCACCAGCCCGCCCGTGTCCACGAGCCAGAAGCGGCGGCCGTTCCACTCCGCGGGGGCGAAATGCCGGTCGCGCGTCACGCCAGGCTGCGCATCGACGATCGCCTGGCGCCGGCCGATGATCCGATTGAACAGGGTCGATTTGCCGACGTTGGGGCGGCCGATGATGGCAACGGTGGGGACGCTCATGAATCGTTGGACGGTTGGACGGTTGGACGGTTGGACTGGCTGTTCATTCCAACCTTCCAACCTTCCAACGCCTCTTCCAATGCGTCCGCGAAGTCATAGGAGAGCCGCACAGGCATAGGCAGCTTCGAAGCCAAATCGTGCGCCTCCACATCATCCATGAACAACAGGTCGTCGTTCACCGACTCGGCCGGCAGCAACGCAAGATCGAAGTCTCGGCGACCCTTCAACGCCGCGAGGATCGCCTTCCCCGGAAGCAATCCCGCCGTGGTGACCGACGTACCGAACAGCGTGTTCTCGAGCGCCAGGACTTCGAACCGCGCCCCCGTGGACTGCTCCAAATCGGGAATGATCTGCGGCATCAACGGCCCCATCGCTGTTCCGGTAACGATCGCGATGCGCTTGCCGCGCCACTGCTCCGCCTCCAGCGCAGCGTGGGCGAGCTGGATCCGGGTCTGCAGGTAGCGCACCGACCCGACGCCGTTCTCGCGCTGCTCGAAGTCGCCGTACCACTCGGCCGGAGGCAACGGGAGATCAGCCTGCAGGTAGAGGTCATCCGCGCCGTAACACCACGGAGTGCCGCGGTCGGCCACGGCGCGAGCCGCGAAATCGTCCACCACCCCGATCGCGGCGCGGCACTCGTCCCGTGTCGGCTGGCGCACCAATGCGTGCTTACTGAACTCGGTCAGCGCGACCGGTACCACCGATACCGAGAGCACCGATTCCCCGAGGCCGTACAGATCACCCAGGGTACGCAGGAGCTGCGCCCCGTCGTTGATGCCCGGCACCATCACGACCTGGGTGTGAAACGTGATTCCCCGCTCCGCGAACCAGCGGAGCTGCGGAAGCACATCGGGCGCCTCGGGATTACGCAGGAGCCAGCGGCGCACCACCGGATCAGTGGCGTGCACGGACACGTAGAGCGGCGACAGGCGGTATTCGACGATCCGCTCGAGGTCCCACGGCTTGAGATTGGTCAGGGTCGCGAAGTTGCCGTAGCGGAACGACAGGCGGTAATCATCGTCCCGGATGTAGAGGACCTGGCGCATCCCCTGCGGGTTGCCGTCCACAAAGCAGAAGTCACAGTGGTTGGCACAGCGGCGGATGCGGGGCGGCTCGAGCATGACGCCCATCGGCAGCCCTTCCGGGCGCTCGACGTCGTACTCGATCTCCTCCCCTGACGGCAGGCGTGCCTGGAGCACGAACTGGTCATCGGCGGTCAGGAACTCCCAATCGAGAAAGTCCTCGAGGCTCTTGCCATTGACCGTGAGCAGCTCGGTGCCCGGTGTGAGTTGTAGGGCGGCTCCCAACGAATCGGGCGCCACCGCTTGCACGCGAATCACTGCTGACCGCCTAGAGGTTCAAGGAGTTTCTGAAGCTAACGGCGCAACTTCAACGGCTAATATCGCTTAGGAGGGACGGTAACGCCAGGCAACGAGCGCCGTTCCGGGCACCCGGATCTCGATGTCGCGCGAGCCTTGGGGCGGGAGCCCAGGGACCTCAACGGATTGTGTGACTTGGACATTGCCGTTCGCGTCGAGGAATTCGAACGTCAGCCGGAGGACCGGTGCGTCGACGCTTCCGGCATTGGTCGCGCTGCCCCGGAGGGTGTAACCGCTGGAGTCGGCGTCGAGGCTGCTGATCACGACCTCCACTGCCTGTCCCCCGGCGGCCAGGTCCTGGTACTTCTGGGCCGAGTCACGGCGCCCACGCAGGTCCCACCCGGCCGCCAGCAGCCGCAGCGTGACCCGGTTCAGGGGATCTACGGCTTTGAGCCGCTGCGCCACGGGAAGCAGGTGCGCGGAGTCGCGCAGGGTCTGGTAGGCGTTGCCCAGATCCGCGAGGGCGTCTCGGTTGTAGGGCCGCTTGGCGAGGCCCCGCTCGATCAGCGCGGTGCCGGCTGCCGTGGCGTTGCCGCGCAGCGCTCCCCGCCCCGCGTCGATCAGCAAATCAGGATCGGTCGAACGATTGGTGGGATAGATCGCCTCGAACGCGCTGGTGGCCTCAGCCAGCCGGCCGCTCTGGTAGTAGAGGTTCGCGAGGCCCGCGACCGCATCGGTCGCGTCGGGATAGGTCTCGAGGTAGGCCCGGAACGAGCGAATGACGGGGTCGTAACGGGGCGCCGCGGCTGCGCTATCGCTCGCGACGGCGCTCGCGCGCGCGGCCAATGCGGCGCGCCGGTCCGTCACCGCCTTCGCCCGAGCGCTCGAGTCGCGCGCAAAACTCTGCTGGTCGGCCGGCGCGAGGCGTGCGCCGCGGGCCTTGCGTGACGCCGACGATGCCTCGATCCGCACCAGCACTGTCGAATCCACGGCCAGCAGGCGCTGCAGCGAATCGCGGCTGAAGCGGGTGCCCTGCCAGCGTTGCGCGATCGTATCGCTCTGGAGCTGCCGGACGTAGAGGCGCGCGGCTGTTCCCAACGCTTCCTTTTTCTGTTCAGCGAATGCCGTGTCGGTACCGGCGGCGGTGGCCGCCTGATTCAGCGCCACCGCGGCGGAGTCGATCCTGTTCTCGGCGGCGTAAATCTGGCCCAGCGCCAGCGACGCCCGGGGATGGTTGGGACGAAGCCCGCCGGCCTGCCGCAGCAACGTCTTGGCCGAGTCGAGTTTGTTCTCCTGCCAGGTGCGCAGGCCCGCCTGGAGAGCATCCGACCAGATCTGCTCGCGATACCCGTCGATGTCAGCCTGGCACTGCGGAGCGAGCGCCAGCGCCTTACGGAACGCGCTGTCGGCCCCCGCACCGTCTTTCATCTCCACGTAGTACCGGCCGAAGTAGTACCAGACGGCGGGATTCTTTTCCTGCCCGTCCCCCGTGATCGAGCGGGTCAAGACGTCCTTGGCCGCCCCCAGCATCCGATCGCGCGTATTGGGCCGTGTGGCCGCCGACTGCAGGTCGACGACGGCAGAGTTCACGCGGAAGTGCCCGGGCTTGATGTCGCATGGAGGCTGGGGCGGTACCCATTCGCGGGCTTGAGCGCCAAGCGCGCCCGGAACGAGCGCGAGCAGCCCCAGGAAGGAAGTGCGCGACGGCATGCGTGAGTTTTAGGGTCCCACTAATGCCTTGTCAACGTTCCCCCTGACCTCGAAGCGCGTTTCATCAGTGCGGCCGGAAGCCGTGACCGCCCGCACCACGTGCGTCCCCGGCACCAGCACCCAGCGCGAGTTCGAAACGCGCCGTCCATCCACAAACCACTGCACCGCCCCGTCGCCGGGGATCGTCGCCGCGCGGAGCGCGATCGTCGCATAGCGCACGTCCATGCCGGGAGGGATTTCGTACCGGTCGCCGGCGTGTGGAGAGACGATGAGTGCCCCACCCACGCGACCCCCTGGCGCCTGCTCCGAGTCGTGGGGAGGGGGCGCGAGGCCTTGCCCGTCGGCGGTGCGCCCGTTTTGCTCCGCCCAGTCCACGTATTCCGCCGGCCAAACCACGACCCCGTCCCGATGCCAATCGCAGGACAGCTGCGGCACCGTACCGGGGAGGAACCACTCATCCATTTCCGGACATCCCTCGCTCGCGCGCAGACCGGAAACAGTGCAGATGGCGGCGCGAGAAGCGCCCGCGTCACTAAGCGTCGGGAGTCCGCCCGTCGTGTAGCGACGCGCCGTTAACAGAATGGCCCGGTGCAGCAGCGGTCCGGCGCCCGTCACGCCGCTCACGCCACGCATCGGCTGGCCGTCGAAATTGCCGACCCACACGGCGACGGTGAATCCGCCCGTAACGCCGATGGCCCAGTTGTCGGTGAAGTGATGACTCGTCCCCGTCTTCACCGCCACCTGGAACGGGAAATCGAATGGCGTCTCCACGCCGAAACCGGGAGCCCGTGCCGCGGGATCGACGAGAATATCAAGCACGAGGGTCGCAGACCCCGCCGACATGAAGCGCCGCCCTACGGCAGATTGGTGACCCGGTCCGCCATGCCGCCATTCGTTCGGGCGCCACACGCCACCCGCGGCGAGAGCGCGATACCCGTTCGCCAGCTCGAGCAGTGTGACGTCGCCGTTGCCGAGTGCCAGCCCCAGGCCATAGTGGTCCGCGCTGCGCGTGAGCGATGCAAAGCCGGCGCCGTGCAGAACGCGGAGCAGACTGGCGGTACCGAGCCGGTCGGCGAGTTCCACCGCGGGAACGTTGTACGAGCTCGCCAGCGCCTCGCGGGCGCGCACCGGGCCGTGGAAGCGGCGATCGTAGTTGCGCGGCTGATACGGCCCGGTCGCGGTCGCATAGGCCCGCGGAATGTCCGGCAAGACGGTCGCGGCGGTGTAGCCGCGGTCGAACGCGAGACCATACAGAAACGGTTTCAGCGCCGAGCCCGGCTGGCGCGGTGCGACGACCATGTCCACCTGGCCGCCGGTATCGGCCCAGAAGTCCGGCGACCCGACCCAGGCGAGGACCTCGCCGGTACTGTTCTCGAGCACCACGAGCGCCGCTTCGCGCACACCCCGGTCCGCGAGCGTGCGCACCGTGTGTCGCACTTCCGCCTCGAGCCCGGTTTGCAGCGGAAGATCGAGCGACGTCCGCCACGTCCCCGCGGCGGTATCGAGCGATTGCAGCACTCGGCTCGTGAAATGCGGCGCGAGGAACGGCGCGACAGCGCGCGGCGCGACGACCGGTTCGTGGCTCGCGCGCTCCAGCGCATCGGCGCCGGCATAGCCGTGCAGCCCCACGCGCCGCAGCACCCGCGCGCGACGGCTCCGGGCCCGGTCCGGCGCCACGAGTGGATTGTCCGTAGAGGGTGCGCTTGCAAGACCCGCCAGC
>JBLNGI010000168.1:0-2797 GCA_050264615.1 Gemmatimonadota bacterium | reverse complement strand
CTGATGAATACGGCGATCGCGGCCGCGCAGGATCCCGTGGCGATGGCGCACGCGATGCGCCTGGCCACTACCGCCGGACGGACGGCGTATCTCGCCGGCCGCATGCCGCGGCGTGAAGTCGCGATGCCGTCGTCCCCAACCAAGGGGATGCTGGATTAAGCCAGCAACCGCCGCTCGGCGCGCGGCCCTCGAGATTCTCCGGGAAGTCCGCGCCGGCGCGCCGCTCGACACCGCACGCGACCGTCACCTGACCGGTCTCGCCGAGCGCGATCGCCGGCTCGCGTACGAGCTGTCCGCCGGGGTCCTCCGTCACAAACGCGAGCTCGACGAGGCGCTGGACCTCGGTCACGCTGATCCACGGATCCACGATGTGCTGCGTCTGGGGGCGTACCAGCTGCGCCACCTGAGCCGAGTGCCGGCACACGCCGCGGTCTCGACGTCGGTCGAGCTGGCCCGCCAGACCGTGGGTGAGAAGGTGACCGGCTATGTGAATCGCGTGCTGCGGAGATTCTCAGGAGCTGGGCGCCGGGCGCTGGGAGCCGGAAAGACCCATCCAGAGTGGCTGATCGCGAAATGGCAGGAGCAGTTTGGCTCCGAGGAGACGAACCAGCTTCTGGCATGGAACGATCAGCGCCCCGTGCTGGTAATTCAGCCGGCTCGATTGAATCTCGAACACCTGGCCCAGGCGTTCGCGCAAGCAGACATCCAAACGAGACGGGCGCCATTCGACGCCGGCCTCGAGGTGCTGGCTGTTCCCGGCTCACCGCGACCTGCGCTCAGGGATTTGCCGGGCTACGCTGAAGGCGCATGGATCGTTCAGGATCCGGCGCACGCACTCATCGCGCGATACGCCGGTGTCCCGCCGGGCGAGTTGGTGTACGACGCCTGCGCGGCGCCGGGCGGAAAGGCGGTCTCGCTCGAGACCGGAGGCGCCCGGGTCCTGGCTGGTGACGCGCGCCACGAGCGCCTCGGCCGTCTGGCGGATACGACCCGGCGCGCGGGAGTGGCGATTCACTCGCTGGCTGCCAATCTTGAGGCGGCGCCGATACGACGGGGCAGCGTCGACGCCGTGCTGGTCGACGCCCCGTGCAGCGCAACCGGAACGATGCGGCGGCATCCCGACGCGCGCTGGCGGCTGCAGCCGGCAGTGTTCGCGCGCCTGGCCGCGCGCCAGACGCGACTGCTCGATGCAGCCGCACCACTGGTGCGGGCCGGCGGACTCCTGATTTACGCCACGTGCTCGCTCGAGCCGGAGGAGAATGAACAGGTTGTGGAGCGGTTCCTGATGCAGCACCCGGAATTCACGCGGACGCCGCGTCAGCACTCGACTCTCCCCGATGAGCTGCTGACGGCGAGCGGGGCGTTTCGGTCGTACCCGCAGCGACACGGCATCGACGGCGCCTACGCGGCGCGACTGATTCGAGCAGCGTGATGCGCGTGCGTCGGCATTTCGAGGCCATCGAAGGGTTCAAGATCGATCGCCGATTCTGGAGATGGCTCGCTACCGGCGCGGCGATGGTCGTCGCGGGCTATCTCACCGCGTACCTCATTCTCTTCCCGGCGCCCATTCTGCCGGGACACCAGGCCGTGCCGCGGGTCCTCGGCCTGTCGATCGTCGAGGCGCAGGCGGAGATTCAAAAGTCGAAATTGCAGGTCACCGAGGGCGGTGCCGAGCCGCATCCGAGCGCCGCGCAGGGGATCGTCATCTGGCAGGATCCGCCTCCCGGCGTGATCGCGCCCGAAGGCACGAAGGTGACCCTGATCTCGAGCGCGGGCCCATCCAGGATTCCGGTTCCCGACGTGGCGAACCTCGACGCCGCACTCGCGCAGTCGCTGGTCTCGGCGGCCGGCCTCACGGTCAGCCAGGTGGAGTCGGTGCAAGCGGCACAGCCGACGGGACTGGCGATGCTGACCAGGCCGCCCGCGGGCACGGCCCTCGCGCCGGGTGCGGGCCTGATTCTCGTCGTCAGCCGCGGCGCGCCGACGATTCCGATCCCGGATCTGCTCGGCATGGCCTCCGCCGACGCGCGGACCAGGCTGGAAATGGAAGGGCTGCAGCTCGGCACGGTGACGCGGCGGCGCACCGGTGAAGCCGCACCAGGGACGGTCGTGGGACAGCGGCCCGCGGCAGGGACGCTCGCGGCGGCGGGGACCGTGGTGGATATCGTCGTCGCCCGGAGCCCGCAATGAACAACGGTGTGCGCATTGCGCCGAGTGTGCTGTCGGCCGATCTGGCGCGCCTCGCCGACCAGGTCGAGCAGGTGTTGGACGCGGGCGCCGACTGGCTGCACGTCGACGTCATGGATGGCCGGTTCGTCCCGAACCTCACGTTCGGCGCGAATATGATCGAGACGCTGCGCACGCTCACCGACAAGCCGATCGACGTGCACTTGATGGTCCTGGAGCCCGAGAACTACATCGAATCGTTCGCCGGCGCGGGGGCGTCGGTGTTCACGTTCCATCCCGAGGCCACGATCCACGTGCAGCGCCAGCTCGATGTAGTGAAGAAGGCCGGCATGATGGCGGGACTGGCGCTCAATCCGGCCACCCCGCTGGCGCACGCCGAGGAGGTGGTGCGAGATCTCGACCTGCTCTTGATCATGACCGTCAATCCGGGTTTCGGGGGACAGAGTTACCTTCCGGGATCGACGGAGAAGATTCAGCGCGCCCACGCGCTACGCACCGCGCACCCCGCACGTTTTTTCCTCGAGGTCGACGGCGGCATTACGAAACAAACGATCGCTGGCGCACAGCAGGCGGGCGCGGACACCTTTGTGGCCGGGCACGCGATCTTCGC
>JBLNGI010000167.1:0-3786 GCA_050264615.1 Gemmatimonadota bacterium | reverse complement strand
GACACGCTCCGGATCGGCAATCCGGACTTCAACATTCTGTCGTTCAACAGCAATGCCGTGCTCCGGTGGGAGTGGCGGCGGGGCAGCACGCTGTATCTGGTGTGGGCGCAGGGCCGGTTTTCCCAAGCGGCCACGGCGCGGCATGTCGGATTCGACGACCTGATGAGCTCGTTCACCGCGCCGGGCGACAACTTCCTGGCGGTGAAGGTCAGCTACTGGATCCCGGTGAACTAGGCGTCGCGTTCCTTCTCCAGCAGCGCCTCTTTTCGTTCGACGCCCCAGCGATACCCGCCGAGCGCTCCGTCTTCTCGCACCACGCGATGGCACGGGATCACGAGCGCCACCGGGTTTGTCGCACACGCGCGCGCCACGGCTCTTCGGGCATGCGGATCGCCGAGCGCCCTGGCCACCTCGGTGTACGTGCGCGTTTGTCCGAACGGAATGCGCTGCAGCTCCTGCCACACACGACGCTGGAAGGCGGTCGCGCGAATGTCGAGCGGCAGATCGAGATGCGGCTCGTGACCTTCGAGATAGGAGAGAATCGCGTCGACAAAGCCCTCCAGCTTGCCGCCCTTTTCGGGGCGCACGCGGGCGGCGTCGAACTCGCGGCGCAGATCGGCCTCGAGCGTCGCGGCACTGTCGCCCAGCATCACGCGGCACACGCCGCGCTCGGTCGCGGCGACCAGCAGCCGGCCGAGTGACGTCGCCACCGTCACGAAGCTGATGTCGACGCCTGCGCCGCCGCGTGCGTAGGTCGCGGGCGTCATGCCGAGCTGGGCGTGCGTGCGTTCGTAAACGCGGCTGGTCGAGCCGTAGCCGGCTTCATAGAGTGCGGGGCTCACCTGTTTCCTCCGTCGCAATTCCTGCTTGAAGCGCGTGACGCGTCGCGCGTCCGCGTATTGCCGCGGCGTGATGCCCAGCACGCGCTTGAACGCGCGGGCGAGCCTGTGGGCGTCGCCACCGGGCTTGCGTCCCTCATCGAGCGCGCGACACGCGTCGCGCACCAACGCGATCGCGGGATCGCCGCCGTGTGCGGCAGCCGGATGACAGCGCCGGCAAGCGCGAAATCCCGCGCGCTCGGCAGCCTCGGGTATCGGAAAGAATGTGACCTGGTCGCGCCGCGGCCGGCGGCTGGCGCAGGAGGGACGGCAGTAGATCCCGGTCGACCGCACGGCATACACGAACGCGCCGTCGGCGCGACGGTCGCGCGCCAGCACGGCGCGCCAACGTTGATCGGCATTCAGGGCAGGACCCAACATCACAGCGGCACTGGTCACGCGCTGAACATACGGACCCGTGCCGCCGCGATCTATCCGTTTTTGAATGGCGAACTCAGCTCCATTTCTCGTCGGCCGAGGGGCCGTAGATCGCCGGAACCTTGCCACCCGCCATGCGCAGATACACTGAGAATTGGCCGCGATGGTGAATATGATCGTTCAGCAGAAACCATAGCACGTCCAGCCGGCGCAGGTCGCTCATCTGCTTGGGACCGGTGACGAATTTCACGGTGGTGTTGAGCTGGTGTTCATCCACCTGGCGCACCTTGTCGGTCATGAACTTCATCGCCTTTTCGACCTCGTCGACCATCCCCGGCCAGCTGCTGGGCTTCGGCGGCATGTTGGGCGGGGGGAATTTCATTTCGCCCTGCACGGCTTGCGAGCCCGCGACGCCGTCGAACACGAAGACCCAGGCGAGATCCTTGGCGCTTCGTAAGGCAGGATGCGGCTTGAGATCGGTTTTCCCTTCAGGATAGGCACGTAGCACCTTGACCGTGGTGGCGCCCTCGCGGGTCCACGCGTCGAGAAAAGCCTGCTTTTCGCTCATGCTGGCTCCTGGTTGATGCTTAAAACTACCTTGGTACGCCCCTGCAAGCCGCCACGGTTCACCGTAGTTTTCGGCCATGCTCAGCCAGTGCGCTCCGATCGTCGTACTCGCGTTGGCCGCCATCGGCGGCTCGAGCTGGGCGATCATCGCGTTGCGCCGCTCCCTGGCCCGGGAGCGGCGCCTGGCCCGGCTCGATGAACTCACGGGCGTTCGGAATGCCCGTGCGTTTCACGAGGCGGCGGGAGCCGAGATCGAGCGTGCCCGGCGCTACCAGCATCCGTTCAGCGTGGCGGGGGTCGATCTCGGGACCCGGGTTGGAGACGATCTGGTGCGCGCCGCCGCCGCCGCCATGCGGGGCGCGCTGCGGGCCACCGACATCGTGGCCCGCCTGGGGCGCGACGAATTCATCGCCCTGCTGCCCGAGACCCCGGCCGCGCCCGCTCGGATCGTGCTCGACAAGCTGCGCGCGGAATTGGCTGAGCTGCGCACAACGGACGGACGTGTCGCCGCGCCGAGTATCGGCGGGGTCACCTTCCTCAATCCGCCGCGGGCAGTCGACGAGATCGTACGGGCGATGGATGAACGCATTACCGAGGCCAAGTCGACCGGCGCTCCCTCCCACATCACCTGGAACGCGGCCCCCCCACCGGTCGAAGGCCGATGAAGCCGGGGGGGGGGCGTCAGAACATATCGAGCGGCGCCCCGTGGGAGCCGGTTGTGGGGTACTCACGCGCAGTCCGCATCGGCCGGGTGATTCACGTCTCAGGGACCACGGCGACAGACGCCGCGGGCAAGATCGTGGGCGCCGGCGATCCCTACGCGCAGGCGGTGCAGGCCTTGAAGAACATTCGCCGCGCGCTCGACCAGGCGGGAGCGCAGCTCACCGATGTGGTCCGCACGCGCATGTACGTGACCGACATCGGGCACTGGGAGGCGGTGGGCCGGGCGCACGGCGAAGTCTTCGGTGACATTCGCCCGGCGGCGACGCTCGTTGCGGTGACAGGACTGGTCGATCCCACGATGCTGGTCGAAATCGAGGCTGAAGCGATTCTTCCCGAATGAAGATCGTCGTGAGCGGCTCGACGGGCGTGATCGGGTCGCCGCTCGTCGAGGCATTGAAGCAGCGCGGCGATGAGGTCGTTCGCCTGGTTCGCCGGCCGCAGGCGGCAGGCGGGGGCGCGCTGCACTGGGATCCCGAGCGCGGCACCATCGATCGTGCCGGACTCGAGGGCGTCGATGCCGTCATCCATCTCGCCGGTGAGAACGTCTTCGGCCGCTGGTCTCCGGCCAAGAAGCAGCGCATTCGCGACAGCCGAGTCCAGGGCACGCGCGTCGTCAGCGAGGCGCTCGCCGCGCTCACGAACCGTCCCGCGGTTCTGCTCGCGGCGTCCGCCATCGGCTACTACGGTGATCAGGGGGACACACCGCTGACCGAGCGGAGCCGCCCCCCGGCTGGCAGCGACTTCCTCGCGGAAGTGGCGCGCGATTGGGAAGCGGCCAGCGCGTCCGCGGCGCGCGCCGGCGTGCGGGTCGTGAACCTGCGCTTTGGTGTCGTCCTGACACCGAGCGGGGGCGCCCTCGGGAAGATGCTGCCGCCGTTTCGACTGGGACTCGGCGGGACGGTCGGCAGCGGCAACCAGTACGTGAGCTGGATCGAGCTTGGCGATCTCATCCGGGCGATCCTGCATCTGCTCGAGCGGAGCGATCTCTCAGGCCCGGTCAATATGACCGCGCCGGCGCCGGTCACGAACCGCGAGCTGGCGACGGCGTTGGGAAGAGTCCTGCACCGTCCGTCGGGCGTGCCTGTGCCGGCGTTTGCGCTGAAACTGGCGTTCGGGGCCGAGGGAGCGGAGATGTTGCAGAGTGGCCAGCGCGTACTCCCGGAGCGACTGGTCGCGTCCGGTTTCAAGTTCAGGTTCCAAACGATCGAGCCCGCGCTGCGACACTTGCTTGCACCCTCCG
>JBLNGI010000166.1:0-4065 GCA_050264615.1 Gemmatimonadota bacterium | reverse complement strand
CCGGTCCGACACGATGTTGGCCGCGTTTTCCATCAGCTCGTTGGCGCGCGTGGCGACGCCCTGCGCCACATCGGCGATATCCGGCGAGCGCGACCCGGTGATGATGTGCCCGTCCGCGAGCCTCTCCTCGCGCGACCCGGGGTTGTAATCGATGAACTTGGCACCGAACAGGTCCAGCGCGACAACGGCAGCGCTGGCGTCGATGCGCGGCGCCACGTCACTGGACAGGTCGAGCGTGACGCGCACGCTCTTCACCCGCTCGAGGTTCACGCGCGCCACCCGGCCCTTCTTGACGCCGGACACCAGCACCGGATCCCCCTGCTTCAGCCCGGCGACGCTCTCGAACATCACGTCCACTTTGATGCCGCTCGTCCCCAGCGACTTCCCCGTGAGCCAGAACAAGCCGGCGAGGAGCACCGCGACCCCGACGAGCACCAACGCCCCGACTCCGACTTCCTGCTTGTAGGTGAGGTCCATTAGCGACCCGTTATCTGCCTTTCGGACGTCGGGGTTTCATGCGCCTGAATCACGGCCATCTCGAAGTCCCGCTCCAGGAACTGCTGTACCACCGGGTCCCGCGACGCAATGATCTCGTCGGCGGTGCCGACAGCCCGGATCTTCGCTTGGGCGAGCAGCGCGATCCGGTCGGCGACGCGGAACGCCCCGCGCACGTCGTGCGTGACGACGACACTCGTCACACCGATCTCCTGCTGCAACCGCTCGATCAATGAATCGATGACGTCGGCGTTCACCGGATCGAGGCCGGACGTCGGCTCATCGTACAGCAAATATGTCGGTTTCCCGGCGATCGCACGCGAGATGCCCACGCGCTTGCGCATGCCACCCGACAGCTCCGACGGATACTTGCGACCCACATCCTCATTCAGGTTCACCAGCCGCAGGCACTCCTTCACGCGCTGGAGGCAATAGACCTTGTCCGCGTACTGATCCTCATCCGTAATCCCCAGGCGGATGTTCTCGAACACGTCCATCGAGTCGAACAGCTCCCCGTTCTGGAAGACGTACCCGATCGTGCTGCGCAACGCCGCCAGCTCCTTGCGTCCCAGCATCGGCACCAGTTTCCCGTCGACCCAGACCTCGCCGGAGTCGGGCTTGATCAGGCCGATGATGTGCTTGAGCAGCACACTCTTGCCGACGCCCGAGGGACCGAGCAGGGCAACGGTCTCGCCCTCGCCGACGAAGAAGTCGACGCCGTCCAGCACGACGTTGTTCACGAAGCGCTTGGAGACCTTCTTGAGCTCGATGCTCATTTCGCGGTCCCCAGGATCAGTTTCGTGAGGATCGTGTCGAGCAGCAGCACCGTGACGGATGCCGCCACCACGGCCTGCGTGGTCGCCCGCCCGACCCCCTCGGCGCCCTGCTGGGTGTTGAAGCCGATGTAGCAGGGGATGATCGTGACCGCCCCGGCGAACGCGAACGCCTTGATGAGCGAGTACCACAAGTCGAGCGGCCTGAAGAAGTAGCGGGCGCCGAACTCGAAGTCGGCGTACGTCAGGCCGAGCGATGATTGCGCGACGATGTATCCCACCACGATGCCGAAGGCGTTCGCAAACATGACCAGGACCGGGATCGCAAAGATCCCACCGAGAATCCGCGGCAGCAGCAGGTGCGTGACCGGCGAGCGGCCCAGGCTTTCGAGCGCGTCGATCTGCTCGGTCACGCGCATGCTGCCGAGCTCGGCGGCGTAGCGCGCGCCGATCCGCCCCGCCAGGATGAGCCCCGTCAACACGGGGCCCAGCTCCAGGATCATCGACTCCGTGATGATCCCTCCGGCCACATAGAGGGGCAGCTGGCCGGTGAACTGGTAACCGGCCTGGAGGCTGGTGACGGCCCCGGCGAACCCCGCGACCAGCAGCACGATGAACATGCTTCCATAGCCGACGGCGTTCATCTGCTGGAGAAAGCGGGGGAGCCAGACGCGCCATTCCAGGATGCCACGCACCAGGTCGAGCAGCATGAACCAGAAGCGCCCAGCGTGGCTGGCGCTGAGCAGGGACCACCGCCCGACGTATCGCCGCAGGTCGAGGGCGGCGGTGATTGCTTTCATGGGCCTGTATCTTGTATGGACATGGTCGATCAATCTAGGGCGTTTGTCCGTAAGTTGTTGACCTGGTACAAGAAAGCCGCCCGAGACCTCCCCTGGCGGGAGACTCGCAACCCCTATGCCGTGCTCGTCTCGGAGTTCATGCTCCAGCAGACGCAGGTCAGCCGAGTGTTGGACTTCTATCCCCGGTTTCTCAAGCGATTCCCGACCATCGCGGCGCTCGCGCGCGCGCGACCCAAAGCGGTCATGGAGCATTGGGACGGGCTCGGGTACTACGCGCGCGCCCGGAACCTCCACAAGCTCGCGCGCGAGGTCACGCGATGGCACGACGGCACCCTGCCCGACAGCCCTGAGGACTTACGGACACTCCCCGGTGTCGGACCGTACACAGCGGGAGCGGTGGCGTGCTTCGCCTACGAGCAGCCTGTGGCAGCCGTGGATACGAACGTCAAACGCGTCCTCGGCCGCGTGTTTCGGAAAAAAGATGTGTGGGGACTCGCTACCGCGATCATGCCGAGGAACGGCAAGCGCGCCTGGAAGTTCAATCAGGCACTGATGGAATTGGGCGCGCTGGTGTGCGTAGCGAGAAAACCGCGGTGCCCGGTGTGCCCCGTGCGGCGCGAGTGCCGCAGCGTACTACCTCATTACCGTCCCGGCCACTAACGCCAGAAGGGCAAACACTCCTGCGACCGTCGCGAAGATCGCCTGGCGCCGGCGCAGGCCGGTGAACGCCTCGGGCAGCTCTCCGCGCGCGTCCACCTCGAGCCTCCCCAGTCGCGCGGCGGTCGGCGTTACGATCGCGATCGCCACAATCGCCCCCATGAAACCAAGGAGCTCCATCGCCATCAGCCAGGTCGGCACGGTCGCGCCCTTGAAATACGGCACTGACAGTACGAATCCGCTCACCACCACGAGCACCGCGCCCGTTCCGACGAGGTTGCGCGTGATGACCGCCATGATCCGATAGACAGCAAGCCGTTGCTCGGGGGGGAAGTATTTGGCGGTGATGCCGCTCAGCATGACCGCAAGCCCGCCGCCGATCCAGGCGACAAACCCGATGTCGTGCAGGAACAACCAGAAGCCCCTCACGTGCGGGTGAGCACTTCGGGGAGCGGCTGGCGGCCGGCAAAGCCGGCATCGAGCTCGTGCCAGTGCTTGATGCGTTCTTCGCCGAACTTCCAGCACCACAGGACTTCGTGATCGTTCAGCCGGCCGTGAAAGTCGACGAGTCCTTCGTCGAACCCCTTGAACTCGCAGCCGACCTGCTCCAGCTCGCCGAGGAAGCCGTTGATCTTCGCGGCCACAGTGTCGATCTGGGCTTTGAGGTCGAGCTGTTCCTGCGATTCGCCCCACTCAGGCCGGGCTTTGGAGGCCACGAGCTCGTACCGGGCGACGAGGTCCTTCCATTGCGGATAGACCGTCATGATGTCCTGCACGATGCGTTTCACCAACGGCAGCGTGCGATTGGCTTCGGTGAGCGTGAAAAGCTTGTGAGCCACAGGTCGAAAAGCTAAGGCGCGGACAGGCAAAAACTAGACGCACAGACGCACAGCGGGTAATCGGTCAACCGGCAATGGGACTACCCTATGCTAAGACGACTCCCTGGACCTCCTCGGGATGGGGAATGAACCCCACGACCCGGTCATCCCCACTCACCACGACAATCGTAGAACGGACGTGATGATCGCTGGGATCAATCTGCTTTGCGACCTTGAAGCCCTTCATCTCTGTGTCTGGTTTCACGACGGGCGTATCCGTACGGGCGTGACCGGCCGCGGAGCAATCGGTCGGGTCGTGCCCGGCTCCGACACAGCGCGCGACGATATCGCGATCGGAGATGGTTCCGAGGTATCTGCGATCCTTGGGGTTATCGACCACTGGCACGACTGAGATGTTCTTCACGCGCATCAGCGCAGCTACTTCGGACGATGTCGCACCTGCCGCGGCAACTACAGGGTCAGCAATCATTACTTCAGATGCTCGCATTTGCCTTTCCCGTT
>JBLNGI010000165.1:0-11212 GCA_050264615.1 Gemmatimonadota bacterium | reverse complement strand
GGGATTGGTCCTGGCATTCAGTCCCACCCACAACTGGACGGCGCACTGGCGCACCACGTTTTTCAAGGTGTCGCGCCAGTTCGCCGATCACTCGCTGACGTTCCAGCGCGACCTGCGGCGCTGGCGGGCCAGCTTCTCGTTCATCAAGACGGGGGCCGGGAACCTGGCGTTCAGCTTCAACATCGTCCTCACAGACCAGCCCGACATCAAGATGGATTACGATCAGCGGACGTACGCGCAGTAGACTGCTTGTCCTCTGCGGGTGACAATCCGAGCCGTGCTTTCGTCGTAACCCCCTGGTAATCAGACACTTCGGTTTAGGCATGGCCCGTGCTTACAGCTGGGGCGATCCCCGTCCCAGAGGCCTGTATGCGTTTGTTCCTGTGCTTGCTGCTAGCGGCTACGGTCGGTTGCCACGAATACCTCGTGGATCCTGCCGGCGCACCGTCCACGCCGGCCAACCTGAGTTACGAGCTCGAGCCCAGCGGCGATCCTGCTCGTCCGATGGGCATCCTGCTGTTCTGGGACGACATCCCGGACGCCGACCTGTCGAGCTATCGCATCTACTCGCGCGGCTCGAGCGGCGAAGACTTCGGCCTGCGTGGCGAGACCAGCTCGAACACGTTCCACGACAACGGCGTCCCCCATCTCCAGTACCTCGTGACCGCGGTGAACGACCAGGGCGTGGAGAGCGAGAACAGCAACGTGATCACGGTGGACGAGCGCCTGCAGCTCGTCGATCCCTCGTGGCTCACCTCGATTTCCCTGAACGGCGCGATTCACCTCCAGTGGGACGACACCAGCTATGCGGACGACCCGACGCGGTTCAAGTGGTACCGGATCTACAGCTCGGCGTACAACCTCGATACCGGCGTGTGCAGCGCGAATTGGCTCCTGGAAGGGACGACCATCGCCCCGGAGTTCCTCGCGAGCGCGATGTCGAACGGCGTGCCGCGCTGTTTCGGCGTCTCCGCCGTGAGTCGTGAAGGCTACGAGAGTCTGTGGTCGCCGCTGCGCCAGGACACGCCGCGGCCCGACGCCCGGAACACGCTGGCCTTCGCCTATGAGGAGAACCAGGCCCAGTCGGGGTTCCGGTTCTGGCAGGACCTCAACAGCGATGGGCGGGCGCAGGCCTCGGAGCTTGGCCGGGTGCTCGACGGCAACCTGACGAACATCGACTTCTGGGTCCACCGTGATCCGGTCGACTCGACGCTGTGGATTGTTCCGGAGTTTGCCGGCACGCAGGTGCGGCTCTACAGCACGTCGCCCGTGGCGGACCTGACGTCGATCGACTTCGCGCCGGCCGGCGGCTACGCGCGAACCATGATTCAGGCGCAGGCGGGCTATGCGTACGTGTTCGAGATCGTGGAAGGGACGACGCTGCGGTATGGCGCGCTGCGGGTCACGCACGTCAGCCGGGACTACGTGATCTTCGATTGGAGCTTCCAGACTGATGTGGGTAACCCTGAGCTGCAGATCCGAGCCGGGCAGTCGACCGCCATGGCGACTGGCACCGGAGTTTCAGGCTCGCAATAGGGCTGTCCGCATCAGCGAAAGCGCCGGAGTGGTCAACAGCCACTCCGGCGCTTTAGCTTTGGTCTCCATGTCCAAGTCCGCGCCCATCACCCTCGATGGCCATTCCCTTTCCATTGCCGATGTGGTCGCCGTTGCGCGCGGGAATGCGCCCGTAACGCTCGATCCCGGGGCGCTCGCCGCCGTGCGGGAATCGCGGCGCGCGGTCGAAGCCGCCGCCGAGCGCGGCCAGACGATCTACGGCGTGAACACCGGCTTTGGAAAACTGGCGCACGTGCGCATCCCCCCGGAGCAGGCGCGCCAACTGCAGCTGAATCTCATCCGCAGTCACGCCTCCGGAGTGGGCGAGCCGCTGAGCCAGGACGCGGTGCGGGCCATGATGCTGCTGCGCGCGAACGTCCTCGCGCGGGGCACCAGTGGTGTGCGGCCCGTGTTGCCCGAGCTGCTCGTCGAGATGCTGAACCGCAAGATTCATCCGACGGTCCCCTCGCAAGGGAGCGTCGGCGCATCGGGCGATCTCGCGCCCTTGTCGCATCTCGCGCTCGCCATGATCGGAGAAGGCGAAGTGCGCGTGCCGAACCCGATCACGCTCGAGGCGAAGGAAGGCCTGGCGTTCGTGAACGGGACGCAGGCGCAGACCGGCCTCGCCGCACTGCTCCTGACCGACGCCTGGACGCTGTGGCGCAGCGCGCACGGCGCCGCCGCGATGAGCCTCGAGGCCGTGCGCGGCACGCCCGACCCGTTCGACGCCCGGATCCACGACGCGCGTCCCCATCGCTGGCAGCAGCGTTCCGCGGCGCTCCTGCGGGAGTTGCTCGCCGACAGTGAGATCCGGGAATCGCACCGGGTGAATGATCCGCGCGTGCAGGACGCGTACTCGCTGCGGTGCACGCCTCAGATCCTGGGTGCGGTCGGCGAAGGTTTGGCGTTTGCCGAGCAGCTCGTGACGACGGAGCTCAATGCGGCAACCGACAATCCACTCGTGTTCGGCGACGACGTCGTCTCCGGCGGCAACTTCCACGGCCAGCCGATCGCGCTGGCACTCGACGTCATCGGGATCGCGCTCACCACGCTGGCGGGGCTCGCCGAGCGGCGGCTCGAGCGTGTGGTGAATCCCGATCTGTCCTCCGGGCTGCCGGCGTTCCTCGCGCAGGATCCCGGGCTCGAGTCGGGGTTCATGACGGCGCAAATCGCGGCGGCGGCCTTGGTGGCGGACTGCCGAATCCTGGCGACCCCGGCGAGCGTGCAGTCGGTGCCGACAGAAGGGAATCAGGAGGATGTCGTGCCAATGGGCATGAGCGCCGCGTGGAAAGCCGGCCGGATCCTTGCGAACGCGGAGCGGATCGTCGCGATCGAACTGCTCGCCGGGGCACAGGGATTGGAATACCTCAAACCATTGCGACCGTCCAAGGCGGTGGGGCGGCTCTATGACGGCGTGCGCACGGTGGCGGCGGCGCTGAGCGGCGACCGCCCCATGACCATGGATATCGAGCGGATCGCGCGGGGAATTCGCGCCGGAATGTTCGCGTGACGATCCGGGCGCCGCGCGGTGTGACCAGGTCCTGCAAGGGCTGGGTGCAGGAAGCCGCATTGCGCATGCTGATGAACAATCTCGATCCCGAGGTGGCGGAACGCCCGCAGGACCTCGTGGTGTACGGCGGGACGGGAAAGGCGGCGCGGAACTGGCCTGCGTTCGAGGCGATTTGCCGCGTGCTGCGCACCCTCGGCGACGAAGAAACGCTGCTGGTGCAGTCCGGCAAGCCCGTTGGCGTGTTTACCACACACACGGATGCTCCGCGGGTGCTCATCGCGAATGCGAACCTGGTTCCGCGCTACGCCACGTGGGAGGTGTTCCGCGATCTCGAGCGCCGCGGCTTGATCATGTATGGGCAAATGACGGCGGGGTCGTGGATCTACATCGGCACGCAGGGAATTCTCCAGGGCACGTATGAGACGTTTGGCGCAGTCGCCAGTTCCAAGTTCCAAGGCTCGCTGCGGAGCCGTGTCGTGCTCACCGGTGGCCTGGGTGGAATGGGTGGCGCCCAACCGCTCGCGGCGACGATGAACGAGGGCATCTGCCTGGCGGTCGAAGTTGATCCAGCGCGCGTGCAACGCCGGCTGGAAACGCGGTACCTCGACAAATCCACAACCTCGATCGACGAGGCCGTCGCATGGTGTGAGGATGCCAAGCGACACGGGGTCGCGGTGTCGATCGGACTGGTGGGGAACTGCGCGGAGGTGCTCCCCGCGCTGGTGCAGCGCGGGTTCAAGCCGGACGTGGTCACGGATCAGACATCCGCGCACGATCCGCTCAATGGCTACATCCCCGCAGGCTTGAGTGTCGGGGAGGCCGCTGAGCTGCGGCGGAAAGCGCCGGACGACTACCTGCACCGCGCGCGGGCAGCGATCGCGCAGCACGTTCGCTCGATGCTCGAGTTTCAGAAGCGCGGCGCCGTCACCTTCGACTACGGCAACAACATTCGCACCGAAGCTCGCGACGCGGGCGTCAGCGACGCGTTCGATATTCCCGGGTTCGTGCCCGAGTACATCCGCCCGCTGTTCTGCGAGGGGAAGGGTCCCTTCCGTTGGGTCGCGCTCTCGGGTGATCCGAAAGATCTGCACCGGACCGATCGGCTGGTGCTCGAGCTGTTTCCGGAGAACGCGCATCTGAAGCGCTGGATTACCCTGGCGGCCGAACGCGTGGCATTCCAGGGGCTGCCGGCGCGGATCTGCTGGCTCGGGCAAGGGGAGCGCGCCCGCTTCGGCATGGCATTAAACGATCTGGTGGCCCGAGGGGAGCTCTCCGCCCCGATCGTGATCGGCCGGGACCATCTGGACACCGGCTCTGTGGCCTCGCCATTCCGCGAGACGGAGGCGATGCGGGACGGCACTGATGCGATTGCCGATTGGGCCATTCTCAACGCGCTGCTCAACACGGCGTCCGGTGCATCGTGGGTCTCCTTCCATCATGGAGGCGGTGTAGGGATCGGGAATTCACTGCACGCAGGGCAGGTCATCGTCGCCGACGGAACACCGGCGGCGGCGCGGCGTCTGCAACGGGTGCTCACCAATGACCCCGGGATCGGTGTCGCGCGCCATGCGGATGCCGGCTACCCGGAGGCGATCGCGACCGCGCGCCGCGAGCATATTCGCCTTCCGATGACCGAGGATCTCGACTGAAGACGCTGCTCGCCGGCGCTCGGCAGATCGTGACGTGTCGCGGGCCGGCACGGGCACGCCGCGGACGCGAAATGGCGGAGGTCGAGGTCCTTGAGGACGCCGCCGTGTTGGTGCAGGGCGATCGCATCGAGTGGGTGGGGCCACGGAAACAGGCGCCCAAGAGCGATCAACTCGTAGAGCTGAGCGGCGTCATTTTCCCCGGGTTCATCGATTGCCACACCCACGCGGTGTTCGGCGCGCCGCGGCTCGACGATCACGAGCGTCGTGCCCTCGGCGTGGATTACAAGGCGATCGCCGCTGCCGGTGGGGGGATCCTGCAGTCGGTGCGCGACGTGCGCGCCCGCTCGGAGGCCGATCTCGAGGCACTCACCAGCGCCCGGCTCCGCACCCTGATGGCCAATGGCGCCACCACCATCGAGGTAAAATCAGGTTACGGGCTGGAGCTCGAGGCCGAGCTGAAGCAGTTGCGCGTCATCAAGCGGCTCGCGGGAGTTCTGCCGGTGACGCTGGTGCCGACATTTCTCGGCGCACACGAAGTGCCCCCCGAATACCGGGGGGGGGCCAAGCGTGAAGCGTACGTGCGACTCGTGTGTGAAGAAATGATTCCAGCCGTGGCACGAGAGAAACTCGCGCGGTGCTGTGACGTGTTCTGCGAGCCAGGCGTGTTCAGCGTCGCCGAGAGCCGGCAGATCCTCACGGTGGCTGCGCGTCACGGGCTCGCGGTGAAGCTCCACGCTGATGAGCTGGACGGTTCGGGAGGCGCCGAGCTGGCGGCCGAGCTAGGCGCGCTGTCCGCCGATCATCTCGCGGCAATCTCGGAGACCGGGATCACGGCGCTGGCGGCGAGCCCCACGGTCGCCGTGCTGCTCCCCGCGACGATGGTCTTCCTCGGAAAACGCGGGCAGGCTCCGGCACGGCGCCTCATCGCCGCCGGCGCCGCCGTCGCGCTGGCAAGCGACTACAATCCAGGGACCTCGCCGACCATGAGTTTGCCCCTCGTGATGGCGCTCGGCGTGTCACAACTGGGGCTGCGTCACGCGGAGGTTGTGACGGCGGTGACGATCAATGCCGCCGCCGCGCTTGGACTCGCTGAGGACCGCGGGCAGATCGCCCCCGGGTGCGTGGCCGACCTCACGGTAGCGGCGGTCGATGACTGGCGAGAAGTCGCTTACTGGATGGGCCGAGGGGTCGTAAGCGCCGTCTGGACAGCAGGTTCGGCTTGTCCGGCCTAGTAGGCCCCGGTATCTTAGTGCTTCCATGTCCAAGCTCAAACAGCTCGTCGAGAGGGCGAAGGGCCTCGAAGCAAAGGACCCCAGGAAGGCCGTCGAGCTGTGGGTCGAAGCGCTAGAGACTCAGGAATTCGAGGGCGATGCCAGCGCCGACTTGTCCTTATACAACCGCATCGGTGATCTCTACATCAAGCTGAAGGACCCCGCGCAGGCCGCTGATTATTACGACAAGGCGGTCGACAAGTACGCCGAGCTGGGGTTCCACAACAACGCGATCGCGATGTGCAACAAGGTGCTGCGCAACGCGCCCGCCCGGCAGGCGACCTACCTGAAGCTCGCCAAGCTCTATGCTTCCAAAGGGTTCATCGGGGAAGCCAAGCAGAACTTTGTCGAATACGCCGAGCGGATGCAGCGGGCAGGGAAGATCGATCATGCCTTTTCGGCGCTGAAGGAATTCACCGACATTTCCCCGGAAAGCGCGAACCTGCGGGAGATGCTTTCGGAGCAGCTCAAGATGTACGGCGGCGATCCAGGAAAGCGGCCGTCGTCGGCGCGAGCCGTACCGCCACCTCCGCCCAAGCCGAGCGGCGAGGAGCGTGACGTCTCGAAATCGGGGAAGCGGAAGACGTCCAGCCTCGTTTTCCTCGATTTGGACGAGCCGCGTGGCGCAAAGGGAGCCAAGGGGGCACCGGCGCCCACCCCCGCTGCCAAGGCTCCACCGCCTCCAGCTCCAACTCCTGAGCCGGAACCGCCTCCACCGGTCGCTGAGAAGCTCATTCAGGAGGTGGAGCCCGAGCCGGATGAGTCTCTGCAAATCGAGACGACGAGTCTCGCGGATGAGACGCCGGGGGGCGGGGGCGGCGGGGGCGCGAGCGGTGGAATGCTCGAGGGCTTGGAGACGACGACAGCCGATTTCGGACAGTTGGCCGCGACGACATCGAAACCTCCGTCCATTCGCGAGGACGTGGGTCCATCTGATCTCATCGAACTGGAACCGCTGCCGGAGCTCGAGCCGACACCCGAGCCGGAGGTGAAACCGGAGGAAGTGATCGGACTGGACGATGCAGACCTCGTGTTCGAGGGAGCCATCGCCGATCCCAAGAAACCGGGCGCGAAGAAACCGGACACGAAGAAGCCGGACGCAAGGAAGCCTCCGACGTTCAAGAGTCCGGCCGCCACGCCGCCTGAACCGCCGCGCGTGAAGCCGGTCGTCCCCAAGCAGCCCTCGGCGCCGCGGAAAGCCGTTGTCGAAGTGCCGCCGCTCGAGCTGGAACCGGACTTCGAGGCGACAACGACGAAAGCGGGTCACGACGTCGATGACCAGCCGCTCGCGATCGACGAGGCGCCGCGGCATCCCGACTTCATCCAAACCGAGGATGACACGTCGATCTCGACCACGGGCCGGCGTACGGGCTTCATCGACCTCGGGATCGACGTGATCAACAGCGGCACGGACCAGGCCGGCTCGCTCGTGTTCTCCAACATCGAGCAAACGCCGGCGGCGCCGGAGATCGAAGAACTCGAGTCGAGGGTGGCGGACAATCCCGACGACCCGGAGGCGCATCAGGCATTGGGTGAAGCGCTGATCGAGCAGGGGGAGCGCGAACGCGGCATCGAAGAGCTGGATCTGGCGACCGCGGGGTTCGAAAACAACGGCAACCTCGATCACGCGCGTGATCTGGTCGATGAGGTGTTGCGACTCGATCCCAACAGCGTGCGCCATCGCCAGAAAGCCGTGGAGTACGCCTTCAAGGCGGGCGATAAGCCCAAACTCGTGGACGCTTATCTCGAGCTGGCGGATTCCCTGTTGCGCTCCGACCTGCCCGACAAGGCGCGCGCGGTGTATGCGCGCGTCGCGGAGCACGATCCCAGGAACGAACGCGCCAAGGCCGCGCTCTCGATGCTGGCGCCCGCGGTCGCGCCGCCGCCGGCCCCCGCCCCCGGCAAGCCGGAAGGCAAGGTCAAGGCCAAAGACGCGAAAATGAAAGTCCGCGACGAGACGACCATGGATGGGGACTTCATCGATCTCGGTTCGATGCTGAGCGATGACGATGAGGATGTGCACCAGAAGGACACGCGGCTCCGCGTTCAGGACGAGGAGCCGACCGGTGACGAAGAGCAGGACTTCCAGGATATGCTGGCGCGCTTCAAGCAGGGGATCGACGAGAACATCGATGAGGCCGACTTCCAGTCGCACTATGATCTGGGCGTCGCGTTCAAGGAGATGGGCCTGCTCGACGAAGCGATCGCCGAGCTGCAGAAGGCGTTGCGCGCCCCCGAGGGCAAGCTGCGCACGTCCGAGATGCTCGGCATCTGCTTCTTTGAGAAAGGCGCGTACGGCGTGGCGGAGTCGATTCTGCGGCGCGGGCTGGATCTCCCGGCCTCGGGTGATCAGGAGCGCCTCGGGATCCTGTACTGGCTCGGGCGCGCCCTCGAGCAGCAGGGCAAGAAGGCGGACGCGCGCGATCTATACGGACGCGTCTTTGCCGTGGATATCCGGTTCCTCGATGCCGAGCAGCGCGTGAAAGCGCTCGCCAAGGCGAAGTAGCGTGAGTCAACAGGTTGCCCGTGTCGCGCTCCGCGATGTCCAGCGGCCGGTGGCCGCGGAGTTGGAGCAGGTGGTGGTGGAACTGCGGCGGGTGATCGCCGCCGACTTCCCGATCGTCAGCGAAGTCAACGAGCACCTGCTCCAAATGAAAGGCAAGCTGTTCCGCCCCACGCTGCTGCTGCTCAGTCATCAGGCCTCGGGCGCTCGGGATCCCCGCGCGGTAACGCTGGCGGCGGTCGTCGAGTTGATTCATCTCGCCACGCTCGTGCACGACGACTCGGTCGATCACTCGGTGCTGCGCCGGGGCCTGCCCACGATCAACGCGCTGTTTTCGCACCAGATCGCGGTGATCATGGGTGATTATCTGTACTCGCGTGCCATCATCGAGCTGGTGCGGCTGGACGACCACGAAGCGCTGCGCGTGCTGGCACGAGTGACCAATGAGATGACGGTGGGGGAAATGCGCCAGCTCGAGGCGCACGACAAACTGGCGTATGGCGAAAGCGCCTACGATCAGCTGATCCGCGCCAAGACGGCGTCGCTGCTCTCCGGAGCCTGCGAAGTGGGTGCGCTGGCGGCGCCCGCGCCGTTCCGCCAGGCGCTGGCGCGGTTCGGCCTGCTGCTGGGTATGGCGTTTCAGATCACGGACGATCTGCTCGACTACACGGAGCCGGAGGCGGTGACGGGGAAGCCGTCGGGGCTCGACCTGCGTGAGCACAAGGTCACGCTGCCGTTGATCGCCGCCCTCGCCCGGATGCCGGCCGAAGGCCGCCGGATGGTGGCCGAGCTGATGGAAGCGGCTGAGCCGAGTGACGATTTGGTCGCTGAGGTGATCCGATTGGTAGAGGGGGCCGGCGGGCTCGAAACGGCGCGGCAGCGCGCGCTCGACCTTGCCCAGCAGGCGGAGGCGGTGCTGGACGTGCTCCCGGCCTCGCCGGCCCGCGACGCGCTCCAGGGAAGCATCGCGTACGCCGTGGAGCGGAGGAGCTAAGCGCCGTGCCTCCCGGTCCACGCCGTCCCCTCTTCTATCTTAGCGTCCTGGCCGTAGGTTTCGTGGTGGGCGGACTGCTGCACGCCTTCCTGCGGCGCTTCCTGCCGCAGGGACCGGCCAAGGAGCTGTTCACGTGGTCGGTCACGCCCACGATCGGGCCGATCCACATGGATTTGCTGGTGATGTCGATTACGCTCGGACCCGTCGGGCTGGACGTGTCGCTCCTCGCCGTGGTCGGCGTCGTGGTCGCGTATCTCGTCGCCCGCTCGCTCTTCTAGAAAGGCGCACCAATGCTTCCGAATCTTGGCTTCACGGAAATCGCGATCCTGCTGCTCATCCTCGTGCTGTTCTTCGGCGCGAAGCGCATCCCGGAGATCGGCGCGTCGATCGGGAAGGGCATCAAGGAGTTCAAGCGCGGCCTGAAGACCGAAGAGCCGCAGGAGCCGCCGGCGTCGGATGCCGCGCTCCCCCCGTCTGCCGGCAGCACGAGCAGCGGTGGAGCCCCGAAACGGCTGAATCAATAAGGGGCTGGGGGCTCGGGGTATGGGACTCGGAAATCTGAGTGGCAGCGAGATTCTGATTCTGATGCTGATCGTGTTGCTCGTCTTCGGCGCCAACCGGCTGCCGGAGGCGGGCAAGGCGGTGGGGAAGGGCCTGCGCGAGTTCAAACGCGCGCTTTCCGACGCGCAGAGCAGTATCGAAAGCACGACGCCGGCCAACGATCAGCCGGCGCGTGACGCAAAACCGAAACGCCTCGTCGAGTAGCCTAGAGTCCTGTCGTGTCCGCGGCCTGCGCGCGGAAGAGGTCTTTGCGCCGGTCGAGGATCTTCGCTTTTGCGCGTACCCCCTCCATATACTGCTGAATCCGCGCTTGCTGCACCGCCTGCCGCAGCTGGTTGCGTTGCGCGTCGCGCTGCGCGAGCCACGCGCTCGAATCGGCCAGCTTGCGGCCCGTTGACTCGATGATGAAGTAGCCGTTCTCGCCCTCGACGACGCCGCTGCGCTCACCCACGCGGAGCCCGAACGCGGTGCCGATGACGAACGGCTGCCCGCCGAGGTAACTCGGCGGCCGGAGCCGCGTAAACGGACCGAACCGTTCCACCGGCAGTCCGCGCGCGCTCGCGGCGGTGAGGTCCGGCACGTCCTTGAGCGCAGCCAGCAGCGAGTCGGCCTTGTGGCGCGCCAACTGCTTCTGCTTCTCCAGCCGCACCAGGCTCGTCACACGCCCGCGAATCTGGTCGAGCGGAGGCACCCCACCTTCCGTGACGGAGTCCAGCTGGAAGACGTAGTAGGCCGGCAACGCTTCGATGACGGGACTGGTCTCGCCGACCGGCGTCTCGAACGCCCACACGCTGACATCGGGAATGACGTACCGGCCGATGCTGAAGCGGTCGCCTTGCGTCACTTGATACGTGGGGGAGACCACCAGCCCGAGTCGTCGCGCGGCGCTGTCGAGCACGAACGGACCCGTGCGCTCCGAGGCCTGGCGTTCGAGCGAATCGGCCCGCGCCTCGACGTCGTCCAGGTGCGTGCCCTGCAGCACGACCGGGATCAAAATGTGGCGCACCTTCAGCGAGTCGCCCTTCGCCTGGTCGACGCGGATGATGTGGTAGCCGAACTCCGTGGCGACGGGGCCGGAGGTCTGCCCGGGCTTCAACGCGCGCACGCTCTGCAGGAATTGCTGATCGAAACCCTGCTCGTCGCGCTGGATCCAGCCGAGATCGCCGCCGC
>JBLNGI010000164.1:0-21763 GCA_050264615.1 Gemmatimonadota bacterium | reverse complement strand
CTGTCGGCATTCAGTCGCTTGGCAAAGCGTATCCCGCCGCCGAGGCGCAGCACATACGCGCCGGGATCATGCTCGGGAGGGTTTGGTCCCAGTCCCTTCCATTGGCCGCGCACCAGGCGGTTGAAGCCACCGATGGGATCTATAGGAAGCGCGCCGATCTCACGGATGGTCCGGTTGAACCCGGTCGCGCGGTTGTCGCGGATCGTCGCGCCGAGGCGATGGAACATCTCGCCCAGCGTAATGCCACCGAAGCTCGTCATGAACCAATCGTTCAGCGACGGCCGGTAGGTCTCGCCCAGGTATTCCCACGTCCACGAGCCGAAGAAGGCGATCGGTACTGATTCGAAGTAGTTCAGGCCGTTCGAGCGGCCGGCGTTGAAGTACAGTCCGCCGTGGTAGGGATGCGCGAACATGTTGGTGGGGAAGGCGTCTTCGTCCCATTCCCAGCCCAGCCGCAGGTTCTTCATCCAGGCTCGCGTACCGGAGCGCGCCCAGTCCTGCTGGAACGCCCAGGCGTCGACGCGATTCACAAAGACGTTAATGAGGGCGGCCTCGGCGACCGCTAATACCGGGCGCGGCTTGGGAACGCTGTCGAACTGCAGGATCGCCAGAAGCGCAAGGGCCGAGGCCGTCATGGCGCTAAAGTACGGGCTATGGCACGGTTGGCCACCAGCAATCGTCCGCGGCGCGCGAGGAATTGCTCGACACCCTGATGCAGGCTACGATAGACGCCGCCCTTCAACCCGGGAGGCTGCTTGAGCGTAGTCGCCGTGTGGCTGCCGATCCTCGTCTCGGCAGTGGCGGTGTTCGTCGTAAGCTCGATCATCCATATGACGCCCTTGTGGCACAAGAGCGATTATCCGTTCTATCCCGGCCAGGACCGCGTGCTGGACGCGTTGCGTCCGATCGGCCTCCCGCCGGGCGACTACATGATGCCGCGCCCCACCAGCACGGCCGAGATGCGGTCCACCGAGTTCCTGGAGAAGATGAAACGCGGGCCGGCGATCGTGATGACGGTGTTGCCGCCGTGGAGCGGGTCGATGACGACGAATCTGGCCCAGTGGTTCGTCTATTGTCTGATCGTCACCGTCTTCGCGGCCTACATCACGGGGGCAGCGTTGCCTGCGGGGACGGCCACCGCTGGTGCCATCTGCCGCTTCGCCGGAACGACCGCGTTCATCGGCTACACGCTCGCGCTGTGGCAGATGTCGATCTGGTATCGGCGTGCCTGGAGCATGACGCTCAAGTCGACGTTCGACGGCCTCATCTTCGCCGCCGTCACGTGTGGCGTCTTTATCTGGCTCTGGCCTTGATTGGGGACTCGGGGCTCGGGGTTCGGGACTTGGGGACTGCAGCCCAAGGCCCTCGGCCCGAGCCCCGAGCCCCTGTTCTATGCTATCACCGCGTGGGCGGCCCGCTCGAGTTGGGAGTGATGCGGGTTGGGCGTTCGGTCTTTGCTCGTCAAATGAGGACGTTGGCTCGCGCCGGTTGGCGGACGCTGTCCCTGGGAGAGTTTGCAACCCCACTCACTCCCCAGTCCCCACGCCGTTTCCTACTCACCTTCGACGACGGTTACGCATCGCTGGCGGAGCACGCTTATCCGGTGCTGGCCGACCTCGGCTTCACAGCCACGACGTTTCTGATCACCGACTACGTGGGCAAGGCCAACACGTGGGATGTGCGGTACACGTGGGATCGTTTGCGACACCTTGGCTGGGCGCAGATCGAGCAGTGGCGCGGGCGCGGCTTCGATTTCGGCTCCCACGGAGCGACGCATCGGCGCCTGACCTGGCTCGCTGACGACGCAGTGCAAGCAGACCTCGGCCGCTCGCGGGAGGTGTTGCGGGCCCGGCTCGGCGCGGAGGCTGCGCGCGCGCTCGCCTATCCATTTGGCGCAGTGGACGCCCGCATCGTGCTGCATGCCGCCGCGGCGGGGTTTGAGTTGGGCTTTGGCGGTGTAAAGGCGACTGGCGAACAGCTCAACCGGGTTCGGGTTCCGGTCTACCTCTGGGATCTCTGGGATGTCCCCTCAGGCTTGCGAGACGATGCTCTGGGTTCGGTAGGTCGATTCGTTGCTCATGCTGCCAACCGATGCGCGGTGGGGACTTCTATGATGCAGCGACTTGGGCTGGGGACTCGGGACTGGGAACGACCCGACTCCCTCGGCCCCAACCCTAGTCCCTAGACAAAGAATCTCGCCGCTACCGGAATCAGTTGCGGATGCTTGATCAACGCGTGCGCGAAGATCCTGCCGATTGACCGCTTTTCCTGCGGAATCCTGTTCACCGTGCGCGCCAGCGCATTCAGGAACGCGTCGTCCATGTGCTCGAGCGCCTGCTTGATCCGATAGTACTTGAGGTGATCCTCACCCAGGAGCGACATCCAGGCGTCGTGGTAGCGGGACAGGCGCCGCTCGCTCGTATCGCCCTCACGGATCGCCGCCGCGGCGGTGCAGGCGGCCAGCCGTCCCGCTTTCATGGCGTTGATGATGCCACCGCCTGACAGCGGGTTGATCATGTGCGCGGCGTCGCCCGCGACCATGACACCGTCGGCATACGCCTTCTTGATCGTGGTGTGCACGATGACACCGCCCACGGTGTAGCCGGTCCGCGCGCCATTGGGGAAACGCCGGGCGATCCAGGCGTCGAGATACTGCCGCGCGTTGCGTCCGTCGCTCTTCAGGGCCACCATCCCCAACCCGACGTTGGCCACGCCCACGGCCTTGGGGAAGATCCAGGCGTACCCGCCCGGCGCGATGGCGTCGCTGAACTGCAGATAGATGGCATCGGGATCGAATTCGATCCCCTGGAGCACGTACTGCGCGCACGATTCCATGTCGCGCGACGGCACGCGCGTGTCGAGCCCGGCCCAGCGCCCGACCATCGTCTCGACGCCGTCGGCCCCGATGACGATCCGCGCGCGATAGATCTCCTCCTGCCCGCGTTCCGTGACCCGCACGTGCCAACGGTCGCCGCCGTTGCGAGTCATCGCCGTGGCCTCGGCACCGACCCGCACGTCGGCGCCGGCGCGCGACGCTTCCGCAGCGAGGTAGGCATCGAACCGAGTGCGATCCAGGACCCAGCCGACGCCGCGCTCGGCGACCAGCACCTCGGTATCGTCCGGCGCCTGGAAGATCACCCGGGTAATGCGGCGTGCGGCCCAGTCGGCACCGTCGGGATTGGCGAATTCCCGGAGCCCGGCGTCGCCCACGCCTTCCGCGCAGCGGACCGGTGACCCGACCGCGCGGTCACGTTCCAACAAGACGACGTCCAACTCGGGGGCCGCCAGCTTTGCCTGCCAGGCCGCGACGGCGCCGGCGGGTCCGGCGCCGACCACCAGGACGTCGACGTCAGGCATGAGCGGCGGGGGCCAGGAGTTGGGAGTTGGGGTTTAAGGGGGCCATCGCCAACGCGCCCACCGGGCAGGGAGCGACGCACTTCTCGCATCCGGTGCAGGTCGCATCGTCGACGGTGAGAATGTTCAGTGCCAAATGGATCGCTTCGGGGGGACACAACGGCAGACAGAGGCCGCAGCGGTCGCACACCGCGAGGTCGACGACGGCAATTGTGTCGGGCGTCACGCGACGCATGGGCGAAAGGCTAGTCCGCTGGGATAAGGCCGTCAAGCTTCATCCTTGCTTGGGGTTACGCATTTCATTACCTTGTGCGCGTTCACAACACCCGCCTCACTCTTTTACCGACGATCACGTGCCACCACGCTGGCTGAATTTTCGGATGGGTGCATGGAGCCCGGCGAACGAAATCGCCGTGGACCTTGGGACCGCTAACACACTCGTCTATGTGCGCGGCGAGGGGATCGTGTTGAACGAACCCTCGGTCGTCGCGATCGAAAAAGCTACCGGCAAGGTCAAAGGCATCGGTCTCGAAGCCAAACGCATGCTCGGCCGCACGCCGGACGGCGTGCTCGCGGTGCGTCCGCTCAAGGACGGCGTCATCGCCGACTTCGATGTGACCGAGAAGATGCTGCGCTTCTTCCTCAAGACCATCATCGATCGCCATCTCTTTCGCGTTCGCCCCAAAGTGATCGTGTGCGTTCCGTCGGGGATCACCGAAGTGGAAAAGCGCGCGGTGCGCGACTCCGCGCAATCGGCGGGGGCGAAGGAAGTGTACATGGTCGCCGAGCCGATGGCCGCGGCGATCGGCGTGGGTCTCCCGGTCGAGACGCCGACGGGCAACATGGTGATCGACATCGGCGGCGGCACGACCGAGATCGCCGTCATCGCGCTCTCCGGGATCGTCTCCGACACGTCGATTCGCACGGGTGGCGACGAGCTGGATCAGGCGATCGTGCAGTTCATGCGCAAGAACTACAACCTGCTCATCGGCGAGCCCACGGCGGAGCAGATCAAGATTCAGATCGGATCGGCGGCGCCGATCGGTGAAGAACGCGAGATGGAAGTGAAAGGCCGGGACCTGGTGTCCGGCATTCCCAAGATCGTGCGCGTGCATTCGAGCGAGATCCGGGAAGCCGTGCAGGAGCCCATACAGCAGATCGTGGATGCGGTGCGGCGCGCCCTGGAGATTACGCCGCCCGAGCTGGCCTCCGACATTGTGGACCGCGGCATCGTCATGACAGGCGGTGGCGCGTTGATTCGCGGACTGGATCTGTTGCTCCAGCAGGAGACCGGCCTGCCGATACACTTGGACGAGGACCCCATGACCTGCGTGGTGCGTGGGGCGGGGCGGATCCTCGACGCTCCCGAGAAATACCGCAACGTCCTGACCACGTAGCGGTATGGCGATCGGCACAGATCGCTACGCATCCCGCGGCGACACGCTGCTCTTCCTCGCCTGCGTGGGGTTGTCGATTGCCGCGCTGAGCCTGCCGCCCCAGTGGCGCGACCAGCTCGCCCAGGGGCTCCAACAGAGCGTGCTCGCCCCCTTCATTTTCTTGCAGCGCCAGACCGAGCTGCTCGCCGCGGCCCGCACCCGCTACGACCACGTCGTGGCGCAGCGCGACTCGGCCGCGCTGGCCGCGGCGTTCCTGCCCGAGCTCCGGAACGAAAACAACCGGCTGCGCGGGCTGCTCGGACTGAGCGCGCGCCTGGGCGGCGGCTACGTCTCCGCCGAGATCCTGCACCAACCCGAGCCCACAAATCCGCTCAGCTTCGTCGTGTCGGCCGGGCGGCGCGAAGGCGTCCGGCCGCTGGCGGCAGTGGTCAGTCCGGAGGGGCTGGTCGGACTGGTGGCCTCCGTGGGCGAACATGCGAGCGTCGTGTTGAGCTGGGCGCATCCCGAGTTCCGCGCGAGCGCCATCGCCCAGGATGGGAGCGTCGTCGGCATCGCGGCCCCGCATGGTGCCGATGGGCCCAACGTGTGGCTGCTCGAGCTCCAGGGCGTGCTGTATCGCCAGCAAGTGCTCCCCGGAACGGTCATCGTGACGTCCGGTCTCGGCGGCGTCTTCCCGCGTGGGATTCCCATCGGAGTGGTGCTGGAACCCTCCAGTGAGGAGAAGGGCTGGGGCCGGACCTATCTGGTCCGTCCCGCCGTCCCTCCCGCCGCGCTCTCGCACGTGATGATCCTGACGACGCCGCGTCCACCGGGCGCGGATTTGCGCAACGCATTTACCACCCCGCCGGACAGCGGGGCGAGGGGTGAGGGCCCGCCGGAATGAGAAAGACCGACCGCTATCGCTATCCGTTCATGATGACCCTGCTCGTGGTCCTGCATTTCACGGTGCGGAGCCACCTGGGTGACGATCGGGTCGCGCCCGACTTTCTGCTCCTGGCGTTGCTGCTCTACACGATCCGCGCGGAGCCCGGCAAGAGCGCGGCCGCGGGCTTCATCATCGGATTGCTGCGCGATGCGCTGACGCCGGTGAGTTTCGGGGCGGGCGCGCTCGCGCACACGCTGGTCGGGTTCTTCTCCTCGTGGGCCAAGGCCGTGTTCTTCGCCGAGCACGTATTCGTGAGGGGATGCCTGTTCTTTGCGGGCACCTGGCTGCGCAACCTCATCGTGTTGCTCGTCTCGGGCAAACTCCAGAGCACGCAGGTGGCCTGGGAGCTGCTCGTGTGGTCGCCGCTCCAGGGCCTGTCGACGGCGCTGGTCGGGATCGTGGTGTTGTGGTTCTTCCGGGGCTGGCTGTCGCCGCGCCGCCCTGGCGCCCCCACGCTGGGAGTTTCGGCGTGAACGCCTTCCATCCCTATCTGCTCGATCGCCGCCTCGGGATGGCGCGCACGGCCGTGTGGATCGTGCTGGGCATCATCATCATCTCCTTCTTCCGCACGCAAATTCTGGGTCACGGCAAGTATCAACTGCAATCGGAGACGAACCGGCTGCGGCCGATTCCGCTGCCCGCGCCGCGCGGCGTCATCTACGACCGCAATGGCCGGGTGCTCGCCGAGAATGTCCCGGGGTACACCGTCTCGCTGCTGCCCGGGCCGGAACCGAGCCTGCGCGCCACCCTCGCGCGCATCGCCACGATCGCGAACATCGACAGCATCGAGATCGAGCGCGTGCTCCAGCGCGCGCGCAAGGCGCCCTATCAGCCCGCGCTCGTGCTGGGCGACGCGCCGTTCAGTGTCGTCTCGGCGCTCGAGGAACGGCGCGTCGCGATTCCCGGACTGCTCATTCAGGCGGAGCCGAAGCGCACCTATCCCGACACGGCGATCGTCGCCCATCTCATCGGTTATGTCGGCGAAGTGACGGAAAGCGAACGCGCGACGAAGCGGTTCGCGCAGGTCCGGCTCGGTGGACTGGTGGGGAAAGACGGGCTCGAGCGTGAGTACGATGACACGCTGCGCGGCTCGGAGGGCGTGCGCTTCGTCGAGGTCAGCGCGCGCGGCCAGATGGTGCGCGAGGCTGAAGCCGCCGCCAATCTCGCGCCGGTGCCCGGGACGGATCTGCACACCACGATCGATCTCGATTTGCAGAAATACATCTCGGAGACGTTCCCCGCGGGCCAACGGGGAGCGGTGCTGGCGCTGAACCCGAACACCGGTGAGGTGCTGGCGCTGTTCAGCGCGCCGGGGTTCGATCCGAACGCGTTCGTCGGCGGAATCTCGGCGCCCTATTGGCGCGCGCTCAACGAGAGCGCCGCGCGGCCACTGCTCGATCGCGCGATCCAGGCGCGCTATCCCCCCGGGTCCACCTGGAAGCTCGCGGTGGCCGCGATGGCCCTGAAGCGGGGAATCGCGGGACCGAGGACCCACATGCCCATCCCCTGCCGGGGCGGGCTTCAGTACGGGAACCGCTTCTTCCGGTGCTGGGAAGCGCATGGGCACGGCGATCTCAATTTGATGGACGCGATCGCGCAGAGCTGCGACGTGTACTTCTACCAGCTCGGGATCAAGCTTGGAGTCTCGTCGCTGCTCGAGGACGCGAACGCCTGGGGCTTCCGCGGCCGCACGGGGATCGATCTCCCCGGCGAAATCCCGTCGGAATTCCCGACCGGGCCGGAATACTACGACCGCCTGTACGGGCCGCGGCGCTGGACATCCGCCGTGGCGCTGAACCTCGCGATCGGCCAGGGCGAAAACGCGCAGACGCTCATCCAGATGGTGCGTCTCTTCCAGCAGCTCGCGAGCGATGGGCGAATGCGCACGCCCTTCGTCGTCCGCTCGACCCGGGCGCCGAGCACGGAGGCCGCGTCGCTGGACCTGACTCCCGACCAGATCGCGGTGCTGCGACGCGCGATGATTTCGGTGGTGGAGCAGGGAACCGGGCGCGTCGGGCGTCTCGCCGCCTTGCAGATCGCCGGCAAAACCGGCACCGCCCAAAACTCACATGGTCCCGATCACGGGTGGTTCATCGCGTTCGGTCCGGCGGAGAAGCCTGAGATCGTCGTCGGAGCGATCGTGGAGTTCTCCCGGCACGGCACGGCGGTTGCGCCGATGGTCGCGCGCACGATCGCGCATTACCTCGGGATCGAAGACACGCGCGCGACGAACATCAGGATTGTGGTGCCGGCTGATTCCGCCCCAGAGCCATTCCAGCTTCCCACGCTGCCCGCCGACACCGCGCCCATCCAACTCCGGCTACCGCAGATCCGGCCGGTGCCTCTACCGACCGCGCCTCCCCCCCCGGCGCCGACACCCCGACCGACCGACAGTGCTGCAACGCGTCCGCCAACTCGATAAGGCCCTGGTCGCGTCGGTGGGGCTGCTGGCGCTGTATGGCCTGGCGACGCTGTACTCCGCCGGTCAAACCGACGTACCGACGTTCGTGGCAACGATCTGGCAGCGCCAGCTCGTCTGGCTGGGCCTCGGACTCATCGTCGTGTGGGCCACGTTCCGGACGTCACCGCGCATGTTGGAGTGGGCCACCCCGTGGGTGTATGCGATTGCCATTTTCCTGCTGATCCTGACGCTGGTGATCGGGACCGGCGCGGGGACTGCCGCGGGCAGTAAGTCCTGGCTGGCGATCGCGGGGCGGCGCTTCGGTCAGCCTGCGGAGCTCGCCAAGATTGCGACCATCCTCATGCTGGCCCGCTGGCTCGCCACGTTGCGCGAGCCGCCCACGACGCTGCGGGACCTGATCATGCCGGGCCTGATTGCCGGCTTGCCGGCCCTGCTGGTGCTGAAGCAGCCCGATCTCGGTAGCGCCATCGTCTTCGTGGCGCTCCTGTTCTTCATGCTGTTTTGGGCGGGGACCAAGCCCTCGTTGCTCCTGCTCGCCGCGTCTCCGGTCATCGGGCTTGTGCTCGCCTTCTCGACCGTCGCCTGGGGCGTCTGGATCGCAATCCTGGCGGGATTGCTGTTGTGGTGGCGCCCCTACCTCTGGGAAGGCTTCGCGATCATGGGGCTCAACGTGCTCGGCGGCATCCTGGCCCTGCCGATGTGGAACCGGCTGGCACCGTACCAGCAGAACCGGTTGCTCGCGTTCCTGAATCCCGACGTGGACCCGCGCGCGGCCGGGTGGCACGTGATTCAGTCGAAAGTCGCGGTCGGGTCGGGCGGGCTGCTCGGGAAGGGCTTTACGGAGGGGACCCAAAAGCGCCTCGCATTCCTGCCGGCGCAGCACACCGACTTCATCTTCTCGGTCGTGGGCGAGGAACTCGGCTTCGTCGGCGTGCTCGCGGCGCTGGTGCTGTTCGCCTGGCTGCTGTTCCGCCTGCTGCGCGTCGCCCGCAAAGCGACCGATCCGTTTTCGAGCTTGTGCGTGTTCGGCATCGCCGGACTGTTCTTCACGCACATCGTCGAGAATGTCGGAATGACCGTCAACCTGATGCCGATCACCGGCATTCCATTGCCATTCTTTTCGTACGGAGGCTCTTTCTTCCTCGCCTGCTCGATTGGTGTGGGAATTGCTTTGCGAGTCGCGTGGGAATCCCGTCAGTCTGGGTATGGCGAATTAGGCCAATGACTTAGCCAGTCGGGGCTGGCGGCCGTCGTGTAGTGCGCTCAAATTGTGCGCTTCGTCACTCTATGGCGCGAATGGCCTGGTTCAAAAAGGAACGCAAGCCGCGCACTTCCGAGCGTGTCAAGCTCGAGATACCGGCAGACGCCTGGGAAAAGTGTGATCAATGCGGCCACGTAGACATCCGGGAGCGCTTCGTTCGCGCTCTCAATGTCTGCCCCAATTGCGGCCATCACCGCCGAATTACGGCGCAGGAATACATCGACCTGCTGGTCGATGAAGGTTCCTGGCATGAGCTGTTTGCCAGTCTGAAGTCCGCCGATCCCCTGAAATTCGAGAACTACGCCGAGCGCGTGCAGGCCGCCATAAAGAAGGCGGGGCCGCTCGATGCGATCCGAACCGGATACGCCCGGCTCCACGGGATCTCCGTCAGCCTGGGCGTCATGGATTTCGCCTTCATGGGTGGATCGATGGGCTCGGTGGTCGGGGAGAAGCTCGCGCGGCTGACGCGTCACGCGATCGACAAGCGGACTCCCTTGATCATCGTGTCGGCGTCCGGTGGCGCCAGGATGCAGGAAGGCGTGCTCTCGCTCATGCAGATGGCCAAGACATCGGTCGTGATTGCCGAGATGCAGACAGCGGGCGTGCCATTCATGTCCGTGCTCACGAATCCGACGACGGGCGGTGTCTCCGCTTCATACGCCATGCAGGGCGACGTCATCCTGGCAGAGCCCGGCGCGGTGATCGGCTTTGCGGGCCCGCGCGTGATCAAGCAGACGATCGGGCAGGACCTGCCGGAAGGTTTTCAGACCGCCGAGTTTCTGCTCGAGCATGGGATGATCGATGCGGTCGTTCCGCGCGGTGAGCTGCGCGACACCGCCGCCCAGCTGCTGCGGCACATGACCGGCGCGTGGCCGGCTGAGGCTGCCGACTGAACTTCGAAGACGCCTGCCAGTTCCTTTTCGCACGACAAGCTGCCCGGATCAAATGGAGTCTCGGCCCCACCGAGGGGCTGCTCGATGTGCTTGGACGTCCGGACCGGCACTTTCCCACCATCCACATCGGCGGCACGAACGGGAAGGGATCCACCTGCGCGTTCGTCGCCAACGAGCTGCGCGCGCAGGGGTGGCGCGTGGGGCTGTACACCTCCCCCCACCTGGTTTCTCCCACGGAGCGAATCACGGTGGATGGTGTCGCCATCGGTGAGGATGCGTTCACCGAGTGGACGGAGCAGCTCAAGCCGCATATTGAACGGCTGGATGCGAGCTTTTTCGAAGCCACCACGGCGATTGCCATCGCGGATCTCGCCGCGCGCGGCGTCGATATCGCCGTGATCGAAGTAGGGTTGGGCGGCCGGCTCGATGCCACGAACGTGCTCACCCCTCTCGTCAGCGCCGTCACCAAGATCGCCCTCGAGCATACCGAGTACCTGGGGCATGACTTGAAGGGCATCGCGCGCGAGAAGGCGGGCATCGCGAAACCCAAGGTGCCGTTCGTGACGGGCGAATCAGACCCCGCGCTGCGGGCGGAGATCGTCAAGGAAGCCAAGCGGCGCGGCGCTGAGCCGATCATCACGGTCGATACAACGCTCCAGCCGAGGAAGGACACGCGGCTGGGGTTAAAGGGGCGTCATCAGCTCGCCAACGCCCTGGTGGCTCATGCGGTCCTGAATGCGTTACCGGAGCCGTTCGGACCCGTCGGCAAGAATCTCCCGGCGAGTTTCGCGCACGCCTACGTCCCGGGGCGGTTCGAGACCAGGGGCAAATGGATTTTCGATGTCGCACACAACCCCGACGGCATGCGCGTCGTCGCGCAGGCGCTCGCGGAATCCAGCCGGACCATCCGGCGGCCGCTGCACGCGCTCGTCGGGATCCGCAATGACAAGGACTGGCGGGCGATGCTGGATTCGCTGCGACCCCTGGTGGACCGTCTGACCCTGACGGTGCCCCCCTCGATTCCACTCATGCAGCGCTGGTCGATCGAGGACATGGGACCCGACGTGTCGTTCGAGCCGGATTTCGAGCGAGCGCTGTACGACATTCAGGAAGGAGCGGGGACTATTCTCGTCACCGGATCGTTTCACACCGTCGGCGACGCGCTGGCTCGCTTGCCGGGCTTCGCGCCCGTCGGTTAAGTTGTTGCAATGCAAGGAAAAGCCCTACCTGGCTTTCGTGATTTTTACCCTGAAGACCTGAGCCTGCGCAACCACATCTTCGCGACCTGGCGTAGCGTGGCCGGGCGTTACGGGTTTGAGGAATACGACGGGCCTCCGCTCGAATCCCTCGAGCTGTACACGCATAAGAGCGGGGAGGAGATCGTCCGGCAGCTCTATACGTTTCGGGACAAGGGCGACCGCGACGTCGCATTACGCCCGGAAATGACGCCCACGCTGGCGCGGATGGTGGCGGCCCGCGCGCAGGCGCTCAAGAAGCCGATTCGCTGGTTTTCGATTCCCCAGCTGTTCCGCTACGAACGCCAGCAACGGGGCCGGTTGAAGGAGCACTTTCAGCTCAACATGGACATCATCGGCGAGGCGGGGCCGCTTGCCGATGCGGAGCTCATCGCTGCAGCGATTGATATCATGCGCGCTTTGGGCTTTGGTCCCAACGATTTCAAGGCCCGGCTCTCCGATCGTCGCGTGCTGCGGACATTGCTCCTCGGCCATGATGTCCGCGAGGATAAGCTGGAGCAAGCATTCGCCATGCTCGACAGAGAGGACAGGGGTGGCAAGGAACAGTGGGATACTTGGCAACTGCAAGGTGGTTATACAAACTCGGGCCAGCCCATGCGTCCGCTCCACTTCCGATCACTCAGGGGTCTGGATCCCGTCTCTGAGCTGCTCGGTTCGGTCCCCGGCGGCGCTCAAGCCATCGAGCCGCTTCGCGATACCGTCGCCACTCTTTCGGCGATGGGACTCGGCGAATTCGTGGAAGTCGATCTCACGATTGTACGCGGGCTCGCGTACTACACGGGCATCGTGTTCGAGCTGTTCGATACGCAGAACAGACTGCGTGCGATCGCTGGGGGCGGGCGATACGATGGGCTTCTCAAGGCGGCTGGCGGGCCCGATCTGCCTGCGCTGGGGTTTGGCATGGGCGACGTTGTATTGGGCGAGCTCCTCAAGGAGCGAGGCGCGGCTCCCAAGGCGTCGACCGAGCTCGGCGCCTTTTTGATAGCCGTGGGCGGGGACGATCTCCCGATGGTCCTGCAGTTGGCTCACGCGCTGCGCGACCGGGGCATTGCGGTCGAATTCGGCCTGCGGCACAGCGGCGTGCGCAAGCAGCTCGAGCTGGCCGCGGCGCGAGGGGCGGCGCGCGCGGTGATCGTGGGTCCGGAAGAGCGCGCCGAGGGGCTCGCGGTGGTGCGCGATCTCCGCACCAGCACGGAAGCGAAAGTACCCATTCGCCAGCTTCTCAACGGATATTTCGATTGATGGCACAAGCACAGAAAATCACGCCACGCGCTAAGGACTTTAGCGAGTGGTACGGCGACGTCATCACGCAGGCGCAAATGGCGGATTATTCGCCGGTGCGCGGCTGCATGGTCATCCGGCCGCATGGCTACCGGATGTGGGAGCTGATGCAGCGCGCGCTCGACGACCTGATCAAGGCGACGGGGCACAAGAACGCTTACTTCCCGCTGTTCATCCCGATGAGCTTCCTCGCCAAGGAGGCCGAGCACGTCGAGGGATTCGCCAAGCAAGTCGCGCTCGTCACGCACACGCGGCTGCGTGCCACGGGGAAGCAAGGCAAGGACGCGATCGAGGTGGACCCGACGTCGGCGCTTGAAGAACCGCTGGTGGTGCGGCCGACGTCCGAGACGGTCATCTACGCGATGTTCGCGAAATGGATCCAGAGCTATCGCGACTTGCCGCTCCTCCTGAACCAGTGGGCGAACGTCGTGCGCTGGGAGCTGCGCACCCGCCTGTTCCTGCGGACGATGGAATTCCTCTGGCAGGAAGGCCATACGGCGCACGCGGACGAGGCCGGCGCCGAGCGCGAAGCGCGGACGATCCTCGACCGTGTCTATCGTCGGTTCGCCGAGGAGTGGTTGGCGATGCCGGTGATCACCGGTGTGAAGACCGAGAGTGAGAAGTTCGCCGGGGCGCTGCGCACGTACGCGATCGAAGCGCTGATGCAGGACAACAAGGCGATCCAGGGCGGGACCTCACACAACCTCGGCCAGAATTTCGCCAAGGCGTTCAACGTACAGTACCAGACTGCGGCGGGCGGGCTTGACCACGTCTGGAATACATCGTGGGGAGTCAGCACGCGCCTCATCGGCGGGCTCATTATGACGCATTCGGATGACAATGGGCTCGTGGCACCTCCCAAAGTCGCACCGGTGCAGGTGGTGATCGTGCCGATTTGGAAGACAGACGAAGAGAAGCTTCGACTCTCGGACGTCGGAGGGCAGATCAAGGAAGATCTGGAGAAGGCCGGCATGCGGGTCGAGTTCGACCAGCGTGAGAACATGAAGCCCGGCGCGAAGTACTTCGAGTGGGAAGCGCTCGGAGTCCCCGTACGCCTCGAGATTGGCCCGCGCGACCTCGCGGCCGGACAGGCGGTGCTCGCCCGCCGCACAGGCGGGAAGGGACCGATCCCGCTGCAGGGCATGGCCGCCGCGGTGACAAAGGCACTCGACGAGATTCAGGCGGGCCTCTTAAAGACCGCAACAGAGCGGCGCGAGAAAAACTCGACGCGGGGCGTCACCAAAACGCAATTCATCGAGCTGATGCAGCTGGCGACGGGCGGCGGCTTTGCCTACGGCGGCTTCTGCGGCAACCCCGGCTGCGAGGCCGAGATCAAAGAGCAGACCGGCGCCACGATTCGCGTGCTGCCCGATCCAGAGTTTCGCAGCAAGGAAACACCGAAGAATTGCATGTGGTGCGGAGCCCCCAGCATTGCGGAGGCCGTGTGGGCGCAGGCGTACTAGGGTTCGATCCGGGATTGCTCCAGGCAATCGCGGATCGAGTCGGAACGCCGGCGTACGTCTACAGTGCCAACCTGATCAGAGCGCAGTACAACGCGCTCCACGATGCGCTGCACGGCATCCGGCACCGCATCTGCTATTCCGTCAAAGCCAACGGCAACCTCGGCGTGCTCCGCGTGCTGAAGCAGCTCGGCGCGGGCGCGGACATCGTGTCGGTCGGGGAGCTGCGGCGCGTGCTGCTGGCGAAGTTCGATCCGGACGGGGTCGTCTTCTCCGGCGTGGGGAAGACCGCTGGGGAGATCGCCGAGGCGATTCGCGCGGGCGTCGGCTTCATCAACATCGAATCGACCAGCGAGCTCGACACGCTCACGGCGGTCGCGAACGAGCTGAAGACGCCGGCGCGGATCGGAATCCGGGTGAACCCCGACGTCGCCATCGATTCCCATTCGTACATGAAGACGGGCGAGAAGAGCGCCAAATTCGGGATTCCGTTCGACGACGTCGTCAACGTTGCCCAGCGCATCGCGGCTGAGCCCCGGCTCGTGCTGCGCGGCCTCGCCATGCATATCGGTTCGCAGATCACGGATGTCACGCCGTACTATCGTGGGACCATCAAGCTGCTCGAGCTGGTCACGGCAATCCGCGCCGAGGGGCTCGGCACGCTCGAGGCGCTCGACGTGGGTGGTGGGCTGGGCGTGCGCTACCACAACGAGAAGGCACCCAGTCCCAAGGCCTTCGCGGAAGCGGTCGTCCCCGCGGTGAGCGCCGCAGGACTCGGCTTGCTCTGCGAACCGGGCCGCTACCTCGTCGCCAACGCAGGGGTGCTGCTCACGCGCGTGTTGTACCGCAAACATGCGGGCGGCAAGGAGTACGCCATCGTCGATGCGGGTATGTCGGACTTCGTCCGGCCGAGTCACTACAACGCGCATCACGAGATCCTGCCGCTGCGCGACGGCACGCGTCCGGAGGAGACCCTGAACGTCGTCGGACCGATCTGTGAGACGGGAGACTTCCTGGCACTCGATCGCAAAATGGTTGCGGTGGGCCCGGGCGAGGTCCTGGCGGTGCTGGGCACGGGCGCCTATGGCTTTGTGATGAGCTCGACGTACAATCAGCGGCCGCGCGCGCCCGAAGTGGTGGTGGACGCAGACCGCTACTACGTCGCGCGCCAGCGCGAGAGCCTCGAAGACCTCGTGCGCGGCGAGACGGCCGAGCCCACGACCTGGTACAAAGCGTGAACCGCATCCTGATCCTCGATTACGGCTCACAGTTCACACAACTCATCGCGCGGCGCATCCGCGAGGCGAGCGTGTACTGTGAGATTCATCCGGCCGCTCGCGGTACCGATCTCGCGTTCATCCAGTCGTTCGATCCGCAGGGGATCATCCTCTCGGGCGGCCCCAGCTCCGTGTTCGACCCGGGCGCACCCACTGCCGACGCCCGCGTGCTCGACCTCGGCCTTCCCGTGCTCGGCATCTGCTACGGCATGCAGCTCATGGCGACGCTGGCCGGCGGAAAATCGGTTCCATCGTCCGAGCGGGAGTACGGCCGCGCCGAGATCACGATCGCCGAAAACAAGGGCCTGTTCGCGGGGTTCGAACCGAACGCCACGACGACGGTCTGGGCGAGTCACGGCGACCGCATAGACCAACCGCCGCCGAACTTTCGGATCACGGCAACCAGCGCCAACGCGCCCGTGGCGGCGATGCAGCACGGCTCGAAGCCGCTCTACGGCGTGCTGTTTCATCCCGAGGTCGCGCATACCCCGCGCGGCGGTGAGATCCTCGACAATTTCCTGTTTTCGATCTGCGCCTGCCAGCCCGACTGGACGCCGGGCCACTTCATCGATCAGGAGATCGCGAAGATCCGGACACTCGTCGGACCCGCCGGACGGGCGATCTGCGGCCTTTCAGGCGGGGTCGACTCGTCGGTGGCGGCCGCGCTCGTGCATCGCGCCATTGGCGACAGGCTCACGTGCGTCTTCGTGGATCACGGACTGTTGCGCAAGGGCGAGCGGGAGCAGGTCGAGCAGACGTTCCGCGCACACCTGGGCATCGACCTGCGGGTCGTGGATGCGACGCACCGGTTCCTGAAAGAGCTGAAGGACATCGAGGACCCCGAGGAGAAGCGCCGCCGGATCGGCCACACGTTCATCGATGTGTTCGAGGACGCCGCGCGGCACGTCGAAGGCGGCGTCGGATTCCTGGTCCAGGGGACGCTGTATCCGGACGTGATCGAGTCTACGTCGCCCAAAGGCGGCCCGTCGGTCACGATCAAGACTCACCACAACGTCGGCGGCCTGCGGCCCGACCTTCCCTGGAAGCTGATCGAGCCGCTGCGGGAGCTGTTCAAGGACGAGGTCCGGCGGGTGGGGCGCGAGCTCAGCCTGCCTGAGGAGATCGTGGGCCGGCATCCATTCCCCGGTCCTGGTCTCGCCATCCGTGTCCTGGGTCCGGTGAGCGAGTCGCGCCTGGAGCTGCTCAGGCAGGTTGACGCGATCTATCTGGACGAAATCCGTGCGGCAGGGCTGTACGATCAGATTTGGCAGGCGTTCGCGGTGCTGCTCCCGATCAAGTCCGTCGGCGTCATGGGCGATGGGCGCACGTATGACTACGTCGTTGCACTTCGCGCCGTCACCAGTCGCGACGGAATGACGGCGGACTGGTTTCCGTTCCCCCACGAGGTGCTGGGGCGGATCAGCAATCGCATCATCAACGAAGTACGCGGCGTCAATCGCGTGGCGTACGACGTCAGCTCCAAGCCCCCGGCGACGATCGAGTGGGAGTAAACCGCTGGCATGCGGTCTTTGCGGCGGCGGTGCTCGCAGGGGCTGTGGCGGCTCCATCGATTCGCAACGAGTTCGTCGCCGATGACCAGTGGATCGTCGCCCACCGCCGGGTGCTGCAGGATCCCCCTTCGATCGGTGCCGTCTTGAGGGAACCTTACTGGCCCGCGTCGTTCGGTGGCGTGATGTGGCGGCCCGCCGTGATGGCGTCGTTCGCGGTCGATTACAGGATATCGACCAGTCCGCACTGGTTTCACGCCATCAATGTTCTCTGGGCGGCGATCGGCACGGCCTTGTTCACCCTGCTTGCCTGCGAGCTCACAGGTCCCCTCGTCGGGATCATCGCCGGCTTGCTCTTCGCTGTGCACCCGGTACACGTCGAGGCGGTCGCCAACGTCGTCGGACGAGCGGAGCTGATGGCGGCGGCGGGCTATGCGGTGGCCCTCCTGTGTGCCATCCGCGCCGAACGCCGCGTCTATCTGATTGGCGTCGTGCTCGCTGCCGCGTTGGCGATTACATCAAAAGAGATCGCGGTAACGCTGCCGGCGGCGGTGCTCCTGGTCTCTGTCGCCCGTGGCGCCGGCCTGCGCGCCGCGTGGCAGCCGGCCCTCGCCGCCACCGTGGCGATCGCGGCGTACTTCATCGTGCACGGTTTCGTCGGCATTCGCACGTTCTATGCGGGCGGCCTCGCGGTGGGGCTGGAACACCTGGGGCTGTTCGAGCGCACCTGGGCGATGGTGCGGCTGTCCCTGGAATGGTGGCGTCTGTTCCTGTTCCCGGCGCATCTGTCTGCCGATTACTCGCCAGGTGAGCTCACAGTGTCTACAGGGTTAACGGCCGGCCACGTGCTGGGCGCGGTTGTCTGGAGTACAGCAGGTATCGTGGCATGGCGGACTCGACGGACGATCCCGGGGATCGCGATCGGGCTCCTCTGGATGATCATCGCGATTTCACCCGTCGCCAACCTCCTGTTCCCGACCGAGTTCCTGATCGCGGAACGCACCCTCTATCTGCCGTCCTTCGGCGTGGTGTTTGCGGTGGCGTGCGCAACCCGGGCAATCCACGCGCCTCGCCTGCGGTACGCTCTGGTCGCCATCGTCGTCGCCGCAGGGGCGCTACGCACCGTCGCTCATATACCGACTTGGCATGACGATGAGCTGCACTATCAGGCCCTGAAGCGTGACGCACCGCGGTCCTACCGCACGCTCTGGATCGAGGCGAGGGACGAGTTCGCGGCAGGGCGGTGGGGAAGCGGCGAGCGCCTGCTCCTCGCCTCGATTGCATTCGCACCCGAGCTCGCCGGCCCCCGCGTCGATCTCGCTCGGTTTTACATCCAGGCCAAGCTGTGGCAGCCGGCCATCAACCAGCTGCGCGCCGCCATAGCCGTGGATAGCGCGTTCTCCCCGGCCTGGGACGGTTTGCGGGAGGCCCTGCTCGGAGCGAGCGATACCGCGGGAGCGAACGCCGTCGCCCGGGAAGCCAGCCGGCGGTTCCCCCTATCGGTCGACACGGGGAGGGTTAGAGCCCCTGCGGCACCCCCGTAACGATGTTCCAACCGCAGGGGAGTCAGTATGAACCGCAAGGAGGGCGAGCCTCGCTGTACCTAGATGTTCTTCTCTTCGAGCAGCTCTAAGAACTCGGGGGGATTCGTCAACTTCGCCAGTCGCGGCGGGACATCGGGCTCTTTCGCGAACTGGGCGATTTTTCCGAGTACCGGCAGATACTGGTTGGAGACTTCGAGCGGCGGTGCCACGATCAGAAAGAAGTCCTGCACCGGCTGATCGTCGATCGCCTTGAAGTCGATCCCTTTCGCGCTGCGCCCAAAGGCACAGCGTAACCGCGAGACGACCAGCGAGCGGCAGTGGGGAATCGCGATGTGCTGCCCGATGCCGGTCGAGCCCAACGTCTCTCGCCGCTTCAGCATCTTGAACAGCATCCCCTGCGCTTTCTCATCCAGCTTGAGCAGCGAAACGAGCTCCTTGAGCACCTGATCCTTCGTGGTGCTCTGGAGTTCGAGCTTGATCGCGTCCTCAGAAAAGAACTCGCGCAGGCGCATTCGCGCGCGAAAGGTAAATGTTGGTTGCTCGGTGCGCAACGCGCTATTACGTTCCAGCGCATGAACTTCCCGTATTCCGTCGCCCACGACTGCCCACTGTTCCTGGCCCCCATGGCCGGGGTGTCGGAGTCGCCGTTCCGGCAGATCTGCCGCCGTTACGGCGCGGACGTCGTCGTGTCGGAGTTCATCTCCTCCGTCGGGATCTCCCTGGGCATCGAGCGTGTGCTGGCCGAGATGCGCTTCGAGCCGGTCGAACGTCCCATCGGGATCCAGATCTACGGCGCCGACGCCGGGATCATGGCGAAGGCGGCCGGGATGGTCACCGAGCTGTTCGAGCCCGATTTCGTCGACATCAATTTCGGCTGCCCGGTGAAGAAGGTCGTGCGTAACAACGGCGGCTCGGGCTGCCTCAAAGACATGGGATTGGTGCAGGGCATCATCCGCGCGGTGAAGAGCGCGACGCACCTTCCCGTGACTGTGAAGATCCGCAGCGGGTGGGATGAAACGCAACGGGACCCGGTCGACATCGCGCTGCGCTGCCAGGAAGCGGGCGCGCAGGCGCTCACGCTGCACCCGCGCACGCGTACCCAGATGTACCAGGGCGATGCAAACTGGGACGAGATCGCGCGGGTTGCCGCTGCGCTGGCGATTCCCGTGATCGGGAACGGCGACATCAAGACACCCGAGGATGTCGTCGCCATGCGCCGCCACACCAACTGCGCCGGCGTCATGATCGCCCGCGGCTCGTTCGGGAATCCGTGGCTGTTCGCGCAGGCGCGCGACCTGCTGGATGGGCGCGGCAAGCGTCCTGATCCCACCGCGGAACAGCGGTTCGCGACCGCGCTCGAACACGCCCGGCTCGCGCTGCGGCTTCAGGGCGACACACGCAAGACCGCGATGGAATTCCGCAAGCACCTGGGCTGGTACACCAAGGGACTCCCGGGAGCCAGCGATCTGCGCCAGCAGCTCTTTGCCATTGAGTCGATGGCGGAGGCCGAGCGCATCTTCGAAGCGTATCTGGCGCGTCCAGCGCTCGTTGCCGCGTGAACTTCGAGCGGCTGCCGTTCGCAACCATCGATCACCTCCGGCCCATCACCCAGGGGCATCAGGAGGTGATCTTTTCTCCGGGCAAGACGGTCGGCCAGGTCATCGCGATCGCCGAGCGCCTGGAGGCGGCGGGTGGCAGCTTCCTGGCGACGCGTGTCGATCCGGCCCAGGCCGCGGCGCTGGCGGCCCGATTCCCTCGCGCCGAAGTGCATGAGCTGGGTCGCATCGTCTACATGCCGCCTGATCCCGAGCCGGCGTCAACGGGGCGGGGGACCGTGCTCATCTGCACGGCCGGGACGAGTGATCTCGCGGTCGCCGAGGAGGCTGCGGTGAGCGCCCGCGCGCTCGCGAATCGGGTGGAGCGGCTTACCGACGTGGGGGTGGCCGGTATTCACCGCCTCCTTACACAGACGGACGTGCTGCGCGCCGCGAGCGTGATCATCGTGGTGGCGGGGATGGAAGGGGCGCTGCCGAGTGTGGTCGGCGGGCTGGTGAAGGTGCCGGTCATCGCGGTGCCTACGAGCGTGGGATATGGCGCATCGTTCGGTGGGCTGGCCGCGCTGCTCGCCATGCTCAACTCCTGCGCCTCCGGCGTGACGGTCGTCAATATCGACAACGGGTTCGGCGCGGCCGCCGCAGCGAGCCGCATCAATCATTCGTAATCGCGCGACGACCAGGCGCCGGGTGGCGCTCGGGCTCCAGATCGCGGGGCTCGTGGCGCTGGGCATCGCCGCGTGGCGCGGCGGCGCGTGGACGTTGATCGCCGCCGCCGCTGCAATCGCCGCCACCGTGGGCTGGACCATCCGCTGGCGGCCGGGACGGCTGCGCCGGCGCGGTCCACCCCCCCTCGCCCTCGGTGAAATTCTCGATCTGATGCGGCAGGCCTACGCGGCGCGCACCGCCTGGGCGATCGGATTCGGCGACGGGGAGGAGCCCGTGGACGTCCCGCCGACCCGAGATGCGCAGGAGCTCGAGCGGCGGCGCCGTGGGGCCGCGCTGGTGCAGCTCGCGTCGGTGGATGGCCGGCTGCACGTCGTGCGCGATCCGGACGAGACCTACGTGGCGGTGGGCGACTTTCCCTACGGCGCCGGTCTCGTGCTCGACGGCTCCGGGCACGACGATGCGGCGCTCGATGCGCTCGCCGGGGCGCTGCGGCGCTTCGTGGCGGGCGTGCGGCTCGCCGAAGAGCAGAGCAGTGTCCCCCGGTCGCGCGTCGTCGCGAGCCGGATGTCTCGCCTCGCCGCGGGCGCGGTGACCCTCGAAGGCATGGCGCGCGCAGCCGTCGAGCTGGGCGAGCAGATGACGCATCGGGGCGTTGCCCTGGTCGTCGTAAGCGGCGAAGAACCGCGCGTCGCCGCGGTCTCGAGTGCCGGCGATCGCCGGCTCGATGGCGTGCAGCTGTCGCGCGAGTCGGCCCCCGCGCGCGCGATGGCCTCCGGCGTTCCCGTCGTCACCCGCGGTGCGGAGGACGTGTTCGGTCCCGGTGTGCCGGAACGGCGCCGGAACGAGCGCGCCGGCACCGCCTATCCCTTGATGGATGGTCCGGTCGTGGTCGGAGCGTTCGTCGTGCTTGGTCCACCGGTCGATGCCGACGGACCGATCATCGAGGATCTCAGCCGCCTGCTG
>JBLNGI010000163.1:0-9379 GCA_050264615.1 Gemmatimonadota bacterium | reverse complement strand
GACCGGCGAGGCCGAGCAGCCGCGCGGAAAAGAAGAACGGACCGGCGAGCACGGGGACGCCATATCCCACGAGCGCCGCGCCGCTGAACGCGGCGAACTGGGGACCGGCGACCGCGCCGAGCGTCGTCGCCCAGACGATGATCGAGAGATGGCGGCCGCGCAGCGGCGCGGGCGCGAGATCGACGGCGGCGTAGCGCGCCTGGAGATTCGCGGCCGTCGCGCCGCCAAAGAGCAGAAACCCCGCGAACAGCAGAGGAATCGACTCGCGCAGCGCCGCGCCGACGACGAGCATGGCGCCCAAGGCGGCGACAAAGTACCCCGCGGCCAGGCTGGGCCTGCGGCCGCGGCGGCGCACGATGGCGGTTGCCGGCAGGGCAAACAGTGCCGCCCCAGCCACGACGGCGCTCCCCGCGAGCCCCGACACCGCGACGCCCGCGAGCTCCGCGGCGAGCAGCGCGCCGACCGTCGAGCCTGTCGTCACGCCGATGCCGCTGATGATTTGGGTTACGAATAGCAGCCGTAGGGTGCGCCGCTGGATTCGCACTGTGTCTTGCATCGCCATCAACGTATCCCACCCATCAGATCCTTCGCGGCGCGCGCGTTCCGCGCGCTTCGCTCAGGATGACAGGGTCCCTCGCTTTGAGCAGAGAAGTACGAGGAAGTCAGGAGATCGGGACGGACCTCAGATAGCGGTAGATCGCGCGCAGGTCGTCGTCACTCATCCGGCCGAATGCCTGCCACGGCATCGGGCTCCCGGGGATCCGCTCGCCCGCGCGAAACCGCGCCACGAATTCGTCTTCGGTCCAGGTCGCGATCCGCCCGCCCGGCCCCGAGGTGATATCGGGCGGGACCAGTCTGATTTTGGCGTTCACGCTCGATTCCATTTCCATCCCACCGTGCAGCGTTGGCCCCGTGTACGCACCGCTCACCATGTTGCGCTGCGTGTGACACCCCGCGCAATTCGCCAGCGCGTTCACGATGTAGGCCCCGCGCGCGACCGTCGGACCGGTCGCGGGATTCGCGGCGGGCGGCGGCGCGCTCGGCCCAATCGGCGAGATCAGGAAGGCAGTCGCCCCTTTGCCGACCCAGCTGAGCTCGTGATCGGCCACCGCATGCGCGACGGGTGGCTGCGAGCGCACGAACGACAGCAGCGCGACGATGTCGCTGTCGCTCATGTCGTAGAATTCCATGAACGGAATCGCCGCGCGGCCGTCGTGGCGCACGCCGTAGCGCAGCATGCGCGCGATTTCGCCGTCCGAGCGCCGGCCGATGCCGGTGGCACTGTCGGGCGTGATGTTGGGCACGCGGATCGTGCCGGGTGGGATGACGAACGTGAGCCCGCCGCTGAGCGGCGGTGTGCCGCCCGCCCGGAGCAGGTCGCGATCCGCGTCAGCCGTGTGACAGTCCGAACAGTGCGCCGGCCCGAACGCGAGGTAACGGCCCCGTGCGATGACCTGCGGATCGCTCGAAGCGTTGAGCTCGGGATACGGAGCCTCGAACGTCCGGTCCCAGCGCAGGCTGATGCTCGCGGCGAGCGTAACGATTACCACGCCGATGAGTGCGAAGAGCGTGAGCAGGATTTTTTTGACCATGGGGGGCGGAAGCTACATGGCCTGAAACGTCAACACAACCTTGCCGATGTTGCGCCGCGCGTGAATGTGCCGGTGTGCGGCGGCCGCCTCGCTGACTGGAAACGCGCGATCGACCCGCGGATGCAGGAGCCCCTCGCCCGCGAAGCGCAGCAAGGCCTCGAACTGCGGCCGGATGATCTCTTCCGAATCCCACAGGTGTCCGATATTCATGCCCGCGACCGCGCGGTTGTCGCTCATCAGCTTGAGCGCGCCGAACCGCGGCCAGCGCAGCGCCTTCCACGCGACCCGCAGCAGGTTGCGCCGTTCACCACCCAACAGTTCAGCGCCACCAAAGCACACGAGCCGGCCCGTGGGCGCGAGCAGCGCGTACCCTTCCCGCCACGACTTGCCGCCGATCGGATCGAGCACGATGTCGACGCCACGCGGCGCCAGGCCGCGCACCGCGTCGGGCCACCTGGGATCGCGGCTGTCCAGCGGCTCGACGTCGTACGTCCGCAGCACGTCGTGCTTGGCGCGCGACGCGAGCCCGATGACGCGCAGTTTGAGGATCCGCGCGAGCTCGGCCACGGCGAGCCCCACCCCACCGGCGGCGGAGTGGACGAGCACCGTTTCGCCCGGTCGCGCCGCCGCGACGCGCACCAGCGCGTGGTGCGCGGTGAGATAGACGACGGGGAACGCCGCGCCCTCCTCGAAGCTCCACGCGTCGGGCAGCGGAAACACGGACCCTCGCGGCACGACTACGAGCTCGCTCTGTCCCCCGAACCTGGTAGCCGCAATCACGCGACTGCCGTCGCCTTCGACCGTGCCCGCGACCTCGTAGCCGAGGACAAAGGGTGGCCTCGGGGCGTCGGGGTAGAGTCCCTGGCGGGCGAGCAGATCGGAGAAATTGATCCCCGCGGCGCGTACGCGAATCCGCACGCTGCCCGGGACGACCGGTGGATCCGGCGCCTCGCGCAGCGTGAGGACTTCGGGCGGGCCGTAGCGGGGGATGACCAGCTGTTTCATTGGGAGGATTCTAGCGCTTCAGCAGTGTTTGCATCACACTCTCCCAACGGCCGTCGCACATTTCACGAGGAGAGAAGGACGGCTAGCGCCGCCCCGGCCGGTATTCTCGCTCGAGATTGGCCCTGATCTCCTCGAGCGTGAACCAGGCGGGGCGGAACTCGCCGCGCGCATACAGCGGCGCCTGATCGAAGTAGTGCGGCGATGCGGGATCGCCGCTCGCGCCCATCGTGTGCACGGCAAGCCGCCGCACGGCCGGGCCGAACTCGACGACACTCACGTACGACCCGCCCGCCACTCCGTAGCGACGCTTCTGACCGCGCACGGGGCGGGCGACGTAGCTGAACACGATCCCGTGCTGCTGTCCCGCGCCGCGCACGGCGATACTCGGCCGCTCGTCGGAGGGCTGCTGATCGATCCGCTCGTCGAGCCGCTGCAGGCGATTGAACTCGCCCCAGCGGACTTGCCACGTGCCCCAGTCGCGTCTCAGTTGCGCGATCGCACTGTCGAGCGCGGGGAGTGCATCACCGCCTCCCCTCTCCATGGCGTCCAGCCAGCGATCGAAAAGTGTCATCGCAACGGATCCCGTATCGCTGCGGCGATTCCAGTACCGGAGCGTATCCATGGCCGCACGGTAGGTGGAATCCGCAGTGGGTCTCCCCAGCAGGATGGGCAGCAGTGAATCGGCGGCCATCACGTAGGTATCGAACCCGGCCCGCACCCAGTCGTCCCACGTGAACTTTGGCGTGGCACCAAGGATCCGGCGCGAGCTCTGGCCGCGCCGGTTGTCCGACTCCTGCACCATGTAGCGCGGAAAGGTCGTCGAGTCAGGATTCCCGCTGCTCGTGAGCAGAAACGGCGTCGTATTGCAGTTCTGCATCCAGCCGGTTGCCGGATTGAGGAGCTGGGGCAACTGGTCGATCGTGTGATAACCCTTCCACTCGGTCGCGGGATCACCGCCAGCGACCGGGCCCGACCAGTCGAACTTTGGATCGCGCACCGGCACGGCGCCGTTGTAGAGATACCAGGTGTTGCCGGCCGCGTCAGCCGCCATCACGTTCCCGAACAACATGTTCAACGGACGCATCGCGCGCTTCAGCTCGGTGACCGAGCGCGCGTGCGTCATGTTGTACCACTCCTCGAGCCAGCCGTCGCCCTCGAACTTGGCCATGCGCAGCGCGAGCGGCTTCCCATCGCGCCGGCCGACGATGGGCCCGTGGTGGGTCTTTGTGAACGTCACGATCCGGCGCGCGACGCCGCTGTCGGTCTTCACCAGGATCGTGTCGGTCCAGCGGGTCACCGGCCGGAGAACCTTTCCGTAGACGTACCTGAGCGAATCCGTGAACGTCTCGGCATACAGATCCGCCTGGTCCGCGGCGTTATCGGTCGAAACCCAGCCGAGTGAGTCGTTGTGCCCTACATAAGGAAAGGGAAACCCGAATCGCGTGTAGCCGGTGAAGTTCCAGCCGCTCTCTCTACTGTGGACGTGCCCTTCGTAGACCTGACCCGAGCCAAAGAACGGCAGATGCGGATTGATGAACAGCATCGCATGGCCCGTCGCGCTCTTACTCGGCCCGATCGCCCAGCCGTTGGAACCGAAGTCCTTTCGATTGAGGTCATCGTCCAAGGCCACCTGGATGTCTTCCTGCCTTAGCCCCGAGCTATAGAAGAATCCGTTGCGGTAGTAGTTGAGGCGAATGAACGCGAGCGCGTACCACGGCTCGAACCGCGTGAGCAGGCGCGGCTTCACGTCGGGATGGTCGGCGAGATACGCGTTGAGCCCGGCTGCAAACCCGTCGAGCACCGTGCGCATCGTCTTCGGCAGGCGCCGGTACTCCTCGCGCGCGAGCCGCGGGATCTCGAGCCCGCGCGTGCGCTGGTCGCCCGGCAGCTCGCGCTCCCCCTCCACCTCGGCGCGCCGGCCGAGGGCGCGGATGTAGTTGTCCTCGAGGCGCCAGAAGTTGTCCTCGGCCTGCGCGTAGGCGAAGCCGAACATCGTCGCCGCGTCGGTCTCACCGAAGACGTGCGGGATGCCGTAGGTGTCTCGATAGATGGTGACCCGAGAGGCAAGATTGTTTTGCGCCGAGAGCTGGGAAATGCAAAGGCTAGACGCACAGACGTAGCAGCGGGCAACAGTCTTCAGGAAAGAGGACATGCGACGAAGCTAACCTCATGGCCAACTGTTGGCCGGGCTGTTGTGTCTCAATCTTAATCCCATGACCACCTACACCCTGCTGTTGATCCTGGCCCAGGCCCCCCCCCAGGCGCCGGATTTCACTGGCCTGTGGGAAGCGGCCCTGCGCTTCGGGCCCGACATCCGCGGCACCGCGATCGTCTATCGCGCGTCCGAGGGCTGGCGCGCCGATTTCGCCGGTTTCCAGGTCCCCGCGCAGGTGAGCGCGCAAGCCGTCACGTTCGAGCTGCCCGACGGCAAAGGCGTGTTCCGCGGCCAGCGCGTCGGCCAGGGCGTGATCGGACATTGGTTTTCCGGCCGCACCGCGAGCTACGCGACGCTCGAGCCCTTCGGCACGAACCGCTGGCGCGGCACGATCACGCCGATGGAGAATCGCTTCACGTTCTACATGCCGATCGCGCGCAAGCCTGATGGCACGCTCGCCACCTACCTGCGCAACCCGGAACGCAACCAGGGTCGCTTCATTCGTGCCTCCCGAATCGAGATCAAGGGCGAAGACGTGCGTCTGGTGGGGACGGGCGGTCGTCCGGATAGCACGCTTTCGATCGGGCGCTATTACGACGACGGCGTGATCCGGCTGCCGCTGCGCGGCGGCACCTACGACTTCACGAAGGTCACCGACTCGAGTACCCACCCGTTCTTTCCGCGGGGCTACCCCGCCCCGCGCTATCGCTACACGCTGCCGCTCCAGCTCGACGACGGCTGGCCCGTCGCGCCGCCCGAGTCGGTGGGCATCTCCCGGGACGCGATCGAGCGCTTCGTACAGCTCTTGCTCGACATGCCGATGGACTCGCTCAGCTCGACGCAGATGCACAGCCTGCTGATCGCGCGCCACGGCAAGCTCGTGGTCGAGGAGTACTTCCACGGCACGACGCGCGATCAACCGCACGACCTGCGCTCGGCCTCAAAGAGCTGGGTGGCGATTTTGATCGGCGCCGCGATGCAGGCAGGCATCCCCATCAGCACCGAGACTCCCGTGTATGAGATCATGCTGGGTCAGGGAGTGAGGAGTGACCCGCGCAAGCGCGCGATGACGCTCGAGCATCTGCTCACGATGACCGCGGGGTTCAATTGCGATCCCGATGACTCGACCTCGGCCGACGAAGACCAGATGGACAACCGCGGCGTCGAAGACAACTGGAGCTACACGATGGAGGTGCCGCTGATCTCGGCGCCGGGCGAAAAGATCTACTACTGCAGCATGGAGCCGAACCTCGCGGTGGGCATCCTGGCGAAGATCGCTCGAACGGATCTGAGTGAGCTCTCAGAGCGGCTGTTGCAGCGGCCGCTCCAGCAGCGCAACTACCACATCGGCCTGAACCCGAACGGCCAACCGTACGGCGGCGGCGGGTTTCGATTCACGACGCGTGACTTCGCGAAGTGGGCGCAGCTCATGGTCAACAACGGGCGCTGGAACGGGAAGCAGCTCGTGAGCGCGGAGTGGGTGCGCCGTTCGACCGCGGCACTACGCGATCTCAGCGCGGTCCAGCAATACGGCTACCTCTGGAACTCGGTCGAGTATCCGTACCAGAATCGCAAGGTGCGGGCGTTCTTTGCGGGTGGGAACGGCGGCCAAATCTCGATGGGGATTCCGGAGCTCGATCTCGTGATCGCGTTCACGGGCGGCAACTACGCCGACCCGGCCCTGTTCCGGCCGCAGCGCCAGTTCGTCCCTCTCTACATTCTGCCCGCAGTGAAGTAGCGCGTTAGCGCCGGGTGCCTAGCGGCGCACGAACCGGATGCTGCCCAAGTCCACCGACTGGGCCGGTCCGGGCCCGTCGAAGTGGAACGATGCCTGCTGCCCGTCATCGATGACCTCGAGCCGCAGCTGGTCCCGAGCGGCGTCCAGCACCTCCGCCGGTTTTTCAAGCACGCCCCAGCGGTACCGCAGCGCGTCGCCGGTCACGATGATCTCCAGCGTCCCGTAGCTCTGATTGAAGTACGAGCCCGCGAAGTCGGTGAGCGGGCGGCGCAGCGGCTTTTGGCGCGCGGCCCGCCTTGCGTCGCGCTGGGCGGCTTGCTCGCGCAACCGGGGGAGCCGGGCCACCAGCGTGTCCAGTCGTGCCGCCGCCGCCGCACGCGCGTCGGGCCGGCCCCCTTCCAGGTCATAGGCAAATGCCGCGATCAGGTCCGTCACGCTGCTCGCGCCCACGCCGTTCGTCTGCGCCACCACGCCAATCCGACGTCGCGGCAGCACCGAAAGGTGCGAGCGGAACGAGACGTAGCCGCCGAAGCGGCTCAGCATTGGCTCACCGCGATAGGATCCAACGTCCCACCCCATCGCCCAGCCCTCGCGGTCGAACGGGCCGAACCGGGTGCGCGAATCGAGCGTCTGGCGTGCGAGTACGCGGTGACTCATCGCGACGACGCCCTGCGGAAACACCTGACGTCCGTCGATGCGGCCGCTGTCCAAATGCACGATGACCCAGCGGGCCAGATCGCCCACGGTCGCGAGATGCCCGCCGGCCGAGTTCATCGTGACATCGGTCTTCTCGAACTTGCGGGTGACGAAGTCGCCCGTGCCGCTGATGTCGTGCGGCTTCGCGACCCGGCGTGGATCGAGACCAGAGATCCGCGCGTACGTGTCGCGCATTCCCGCAGGCCGGTACACGGCGCTGTCGAGATAGCGGCGCCAGCCCTCGGGCCGCACACGATCGATCACCATGGCGGCCACGTTGTACCCGAAGTTCGAGTACACGAGGTCGTCGTTGCCCGAGGGCCTCGCGTAGCGAATGAGATCCGGCCACTCCGTCTCGGGGAAAGCGCCCGTGTATGCCGCTGTCTGCACGACGACGTCGTCGTTGATGTGATGCGTGTGCGACAGGAAGTGCGCGAGCGTGAGGCGGGATGCATCGACGCCGTCCGGCCACGCGACGCCCGGCAGCAGGGTCGTGATCGGCGTCGCAAGGCTGAGGACGCGCTGGTGCACGAGGAGTGCGATCCCGAACCCCGTGTACGATTTGGACGTAGATGCGACGTACCAGAGCGTGCGTTCGTCCGCGGGAATCTTCGCGCCCGCGTCCGCCCAGCCATAGCCTTTCGCCAGGATCGTTCTGCCGTCCATAACGACGGCGACCCCGATGCCCGGTGTGACGCCCGATGCGATGATGCGGGTCGCGAGAGAATCGACGGCCCGCGCGAGCTCTCCAGGAGCCGGCCTCGACTCCTGGACGAGCAGCGAAGTGGCAACTGTTGCGACGGCGAGGAATGCGGGTAGAGCCACGTCTTTACATACGCGCACTCAGCTCGAGCAGTTGCGCCGCATACGCCCGCCACGGCCGCCAGCGCTCCGCCAGCGCGAGCAATTCCTTGGCGCTGGCCACCCCTGCGGCACGCTGCAACGCTTGATCGTTTGCCGAGAATGCGTCGGGCGCCGCCCCTTCCAATCGATCCAGCACCCCCGGAACGCGCACGCCCGGATGCGCCGCAACGAGCGCGGCGAGACCATTGCTCCCCAGATGCCGGTCGATGACAGCGGGCTCGGCGTCGAGATCGAACACGCGCCGCAAACCGGCGACCAACGGCATCAGGACCGGCCACAACGATTCCGAGATGCTCGCCACCAGGTGCGCCTCCGCCGGGGCGTTTTCGACCGCTACGATCCCCTTGGTGCCATCGATCGAGATGGTCGCTTCGCGCGCCAACCCCGCCAGCGATTCCCAGGCGAGCGGCCGGCGATACGACAGGGTCAGCCTGAGGAATCCCGACTCATTCGGCGGCGCTTTGCGCCCGCGTCGCAGTGCGGTGGGCGGCATGCGGTACTGCTCGCGAAACGCCACGTTGAACCGACGCAGGCTCTGGAAGCCGCTCGCATAGGCGACGCGCGTCATCGGAAGATCGGTATCGACGAGCAACCGTTTGGCGAGCAGCAAGCGATGCGTTTGCGCCAACTCGAGCGGGGACACGCCCACTTCGCGTTCGAGCGCACGGCGCAGATGGCGCTCGCTCACGCCCAGCTCGGCGGCGAAATCCGCTACGCAGCGGCCGTTGAGCGCGCCCGCGGCGATCCGCGCGGCCGCGGCACGCGCGAGCTGCGACACCGCGTCCGGCTTGGCGCGACTCGCCCCTGGTGCCAGCTCGGGACGGCACAGCAGGCAGGGCCGGAACCCGGCGCGCTCCGCCGCGGCCGCCGAGTTGAAGAAGCGGCGGTGATGATCGTAGGCCATGCGCGATTTACAGACGGGACGGCAGTAGATGCGCGTCGTCGTAATCCCGACGAAGAAGACCCCGTCGAATCGCGGGTCCCGCGCGTCCACCGCGAGCTGGAACGCATCGCGGCGGACGGGTTCGGAACGTATCGCCTGGACAGCGGAAACCATGACCGAAAGCTATGGCGCGCTGAGCGGCGTGGCCACAAACGGCACCTGCACCGTCGTGCCGCGCCGCACCGCCCGGCCCACAATCACGCCGCCGTCGTTGATGTGTTGCGCGACGATGAGCAGATCCGGGAAGTCCGGGCCGACCAGGTCGTTGAGGTTTTTCATCTCACCATTTTCGTAGAGGAACGCGCGGTTGATCGCACCGCTCGAGACGCCGACGATCTGGCCGCTCGAATTGATACCCACGGCCTGGCTGACCGCGTCACCGGGCA
>JBLNGI010000162.1:0-17012 GCA_050264615.1 Gemmatimonadota bacterium | reverse complement strand
GCACAAACGCTCGCTCCGGGAACGTCAGGCGGCGGCGGCGGTCGCGCTGATGCAAGCCGCCGGTGGAGCACGCCGAATGCTCGCCGGCACCGCGGCCGCGTTCTTCTTCGTCCTGGGCGTGCTGCTCGTCCTCTTTCCGCTCGTCACCAGTACCGTCCTGGCGGTTGGGGCGCTCGCGGCATCTCTCGGCCTCGCCGGCTACGCCGACGCGCGGCGCCGCCGCCGCCGTGAGACCGATGTCCGCTGAGGCCCCCCCTCCCCGTCCCCCTCCTCCTCCCGCCGCTCGGCCCTTCCAACCTCCAGAGGACCCCGCGCGTATGGGGGGTGGAGGGGGAAGGGGAGGCAACGCAGGGGGAGGCGACCAAGGTCTGGTCGCACAAACACTTGCGGGCGACCGAGCGGCGTTTGGCATTCTCATCGAGCGCTACGCGGGACAAGCGCGGCGAGTAGCGCGCGCGGTCCTGGGCGATCCCGATGACGCAGACGATGCGGCGCAGGACGGCTTCCTCTCGGCGCTGGTGAAGCTCGGTCAATACGACGCGCGCCGGCCGTTCGGTCCCTGGCTGATGCGCATCGTCGCCAATTCGGCCACGGACCGGCGGCGCCGCCGCAACGTCAGAAGGGTCGAGCCGCTCGATACCTCGCTGGTCGGCGGCGGGCCGCGTCCCGATGCTGCGGCTGTGCGCAATGAGTTGGGCGACCGGTTGCGCGCCGCGCTGGCGGAGCTGCCGGAGCGCCGTCGCAAAGCGGTCGTGTTGTTCGATGTCGAAGGGTATTCGCACGCTGAGATCGCGGGCATTCTGGGAATTCCGGAGGGCACCGTGCGATCCGAAGTGTTTCACGCGCGGCGCCGTCTCCGCACGCTGCTGGCTGATTTTAGGGAGCCGACAAGATGACTGAACAGCCGTCGTTCGATCACCGTCCCGATCCCGAGCTGGGCGCCGCGCTGCGGGCCGCGCTCGAGCCCAGGGACGATCATTCGGCCTTTGTCGCCCGGGTCATGGCGCAGTACGACCACGCGCTCGACCGCTCGTCGGTCGCGATGTTCGACGTCCTCGCATCGTGGTTCAGGCCCGGCTTGGTCGCCGCCGCTGCCGCGCTCGTGCTCGGCATCCTGTTCGGGCGCACGGTCCTGCAAACCCCGGATGCCGCCTCCATCGATGCCGCCATGGCACCGGTCGAGGGACCCGGGCTGGCGGCTCTGGTGACGGCGCAAGATCCGCCGGATGCCAGCGTCGTGTTCACGTCACTCGTCGAGCCATAGGGGAATTGGAGAATCATGCTCAATAGATCAAAACTCGCGGCTGTGGGCTTGCTGGCGGCCGTGTTTCTCGCGGGCGGACTTGCCGGGTGGGGTGGTCACGAAGCGGCCGGGCGCGAGGAAGGTCGCGGGGGGCCGCGGGGGCGGCGCCGCGGACCGGACGCGATGATCGAGTACCTCCAGCGGGAGCTGAAGCTCTCGGACACGCAGCGTGACTCGGTGCGCGCGATCTTCGCGCGGCACCGGCCCGAGACTGATTCGCTGTGGGCGCGGGTGCGGCCCCGGTTCGACTCGATCAAGACCAAGATGCGGGCGGAGATCGATGCCGTCCTGACGCCCGAGCAACGCACCCGGCACCAGCAACTGATCGAGCGGGCTGAGCATCATGAAAAAGGGTCATCGGATCGCGGAGGGCGTCACTAATGCGGCTCGTCTGGGCAGGGGTTCTCGTCATCGCATCGGCCGGCGCCGGCTGGGCGCAGCAGCCCGCACAGCAGCAGGCGCGGCTCGAGGTGACGCTCAACGAAGCGATTCAGCGCGCGCTCCAGGTGCAGCCAGCAATGGTCGTGGCGCGCGGAGATCAGCGTAACAGTGGCGCGGCCAAGCGCTCGGCATACGGTGCCTTCTTGCCGTTTGTTACGGTCGGTGCCTCGGCTGCGCGGAGCAACGTCGGTCGTATCGACCAGACGACAGGACGCCCGATCCCGCCCGAGTACACGTATACCGGCAGCCTGAATGCCAGTCTCGAGTTATTCGACGGGTTTGCCCGCTTTGCGAACCTGAAAGCGGCGTCTCAGCTGAACGAGGCAGCCGACGCGGGCATGGTGAACGAGCGGTTCCTAACTACACTGCAGACAAAACAGCTGTTCTATGCCGCCGTGGCGAATGAAGCCCTGGTTCGCGTTGCCGACGCGCAGGTCAAGCGCACCCAGCAGCAGCTGCAGATCTCCGTCGAAAAGCTGCACGCGGGTTCGGCCACTCGATCGGATTCCCTGCGGTCGACCGTGGAGTTCGGCAACGCGCGCATTGCTTTGCTGCGTGCTGCAGGCGACCTGCTGGCCGCGCAGGCAGATTTAGGACGGCAAATCGGTGTCGATGGACTCGTGCGTGCGGCATTCGACTCGACGCTGCCGCCAATGCCAGACACCCTGGATCTGCGCCAGACGGCGCTCGCGAGCTCTCCGGCAGTCGACCAGGCGGAAGCTTCAGCAAGCGCCGCGCGCGCGATGGTCTGGAGCGCTCGGTCAGAGTATTGGCCCTCCCTGGTCGTGAGCTACAACAACAGTCGCCAGGGCAGCGAGAACCCCAACTGGCCGTTCTTCAGCAATTTTCCGGAAACGTTTCAGTGGCGTTTTGGATTATCGTGGCCGTTGCTCAACGGGTTCAACCGCGAGGCGAACCAGGTAAGCGCATCAGTCCAGCGCGACGTCGCAGTCGCCAGGGCGGCGGAGACCCGGCGGCAAGTCAGCGCCCTAGTGACACAGCAGCTTGCGACGCTCGGAGCCGCGTTCGAGCAGATCCGTATCTCCGATGACAACCTCGCCGCCGCACGCGAGGACCTGCGCGTACAAAGCGAGCGCTATCGGGTCGGCGCTGCGACAATCCTCGACCTGCTGACTTCCCAGGCGGCATTGACTCAGGCGGAGGTGACCGTGATTCAGACCCGCTTCGATTACCTGATCGCGCGCGCCCGGCTCGAAGCGACCGTCGGACGGACGCTGTGACGACCGCGCAGGCAGTGATGTTCCGCACCGGCGACACCCCGACGCCCGATACCGTGATTCTCACGCACAACCTGGCGCGTGAGTATCACATGGGCGCCGAAGTCGTGCACGCGCTGCGCGGCGTCGACATCCAGATCAAGAAGAACGAGTTCGTCGCGATCATGGGGCCGTCGGGATCGGGTAAGTCGACGCTGATGAACCTGATCGGCTGCCTCGATACCCCGACCCAGGGCGAGTACTGGCTCAACGGGCAGAAGGTGAGCGATCTGACCGACGACGAGCTGGCGCGCATTCGCAACAAGGAAATCGGCTTCGTCTTTCAGACGTTCAACCTGCTGCCCCGGGCCGACGCGCTGCACAACGTCGAGCTGCCGCTGATCTACGCCGGGATGTCCGCCAGGGAGCGGCGCGAGCGCGCGGCCGGCTCGCTCACCCAAGTGGGCCTCGCCGACCGCATGGACCACCGTCCCAACGAGCTGTCGGGCGGCCAGCGCCAGCGTGTGGCCATCGCCCGCGCCCTGGTGAACGCCCCCAGCATCCTGCTCGCCGACGAGCCCACGGGCAACCTCGACTCAGCGACCGGCGCCGAAATCATGCAGCTGTTTCACGACCTCCACGATACGGGTCAAACCATCGTACTGGTGACCCACGAACACGACATTGCGGCCCACGCGCACCGCCAGATCCACCTGCTCGACGGAAAAATCGCGCGTGATGAGAGGACGGGAGGTCAGTAACGTGAACACGACCATTCGGGGGATCGTCCTGGCCGTCGTCGGCCTGGCTGCCTGCGGCCAGCCGCAAGCCGCCCCCATGTACGAAGCAGTCCCCGTCCAGCGGCGCACGCTCGTCGTGTCCGCGTCGGCATCGGGCGCGATCGAGCCGGTGCTCACCCTCGACGTGAAGTCGAAGGCCTCGGGGGAGATCATCGGGATGAACGTGCAGACGGGTGACGACGTGAAGCCGGACCAGCTGCTCGCCTCGATCGATCCACGCATTCCGCGCAACAACCTCGCGCAGGCGGAGGCGAATCTCGTGGTCGCGCAGGCGCAGCTCGCCAACGCCAAGGCGCAGCTGGCGCGCTCGGATACCCTGCTCAAGGCGCAGGCGATCACGCAGACCGAATACGACGCCGCGAATCTCGCGTACGCCAACGCGAATGCCGCGGTGGTGCGGGCCCGGTCCGACCTGGAGAACGCGCGCGACCGCATGAACGACACGCGGCTGCGCGCGCCGGTGGCCGGCACGATCATCGCCAAGAACGTCGAGCTCGGCACGGTGATTTCGTCGCCCACGACCGACGTCGGCGGCGGCACGGTCCTGTTCAAGATGGCGAACCTCGACACGGTCCAGATCCGCGCGCTCGTGGACGAGACCGACATCGGCAAGGTGCAGGCCGGCTTACAGACGACGATCACGGTCGACGCATATCCCAATCGACCGTTCGACGGCGTGGTGCTGAAGGTGGAGCCGCAGGCCACGGTCCAGCAGAACGTCACGATGTTCAACGTACTGATCCGGATCCCGAATCCGAGTCATCTCTTGAAGCCGGGCATGAACACCGAGGTCGAGATTCACGTGGGACGACGCGAGAACACGCTCGCGATCCCCAATGCGGCGCTGCGCACCCAGCGAGACGTGGCATCGGCGGCGCAGGTGCTCGGGCTCGATCCGAACCAGGTGCAGCAGCAGCTCGCAGCCGCGAGTCAACCGGCGCAGACTCCCGCCAGTCGCGACAGCGCGTCGCTCGGCGGCGGCGGAACTGGGGGAGGGGCGCGCCGTGACTCCGCGGCTGCTCCGGCCGGAGGAGGCAACACCATGACGATGCCGGACGGCCGCACGATCCAGCTGCCGCCGGGCGTGACCGAACAGCAGGTGCGGTCTGCGTTCCAAAAGCGGATGTCGGGTCAGGAGCTCACGCCGGCCGAGCAGAGCGCGCTGGCGGCGATGCGCTCACAGTTCCAGCGCGCGGGCGGCGGCGGCGGCGGCGCCGGCGGCCCGGGGGGAGGGATGCGCCGCAACGTCGACGTCTCGACCTACATCGTGTTCACGTTGAAGAACGGCAAGCCCACGCCGGTCCAGATCCGCACGGGCCTCACCGATCTCGACTACATCGAGGTGTTGAACGGGCTGAGCGAGCAGGACACCGTCCTGGTGCTGCCGAGCGCGTCGCTGCTCAATTCGCAGCGCGACATGCAACAGCGCATGCGCAACATGACGGGCGGCGGCGGCCTGCCGGGCCTGCAGCAGCAGCCGACCCAGCAGCCACGCACGCAGACGGCGCCCGCACCCGCACCCAGGCCGTAGCATGCTGCTCGGCGAGATCTTCCAGGTCGCGCTCCAGGCGATTCGAGCCAACAAGCTGCGCTCGTTCCTGACGATGTTGGGCATCATCATCGGCGTCGGCGCGGTGATCACGATGGTGGCGCTCGGCAGTGGCGCGCAGAAGTCGGTCCAGGCGCGGATTCAGGCGCTCGGGCCGACGCTGCTGTCGGTCTTTCCCGGGGCATCGTTCCGCGGCGGGATCTTCATGGACATGCGCGTCTCGCTCACGATGGACGACTATGAGGCGCTGGCGCGCGACGCGCGCTATGTGAAAGGCGTGGTCCCGGAGCTGACCCGCAATCTGCAGATCAAGCGCGGCAATCTGAATCAGAACGTCAGCGTCGTGGGGACGACGCCCAACTACACGGCGGTCAAGAATTACACGGTGGTCGCGGGGCGGATGTTCACGGCCGGCGAGGACGAGGGCCGGCGCCGCTACGCCGTGCTCGGCTCGGCGATTCCGGACATGCTCAACGCGAATCCCGCCGCGATGATCGGGCAGGAAATCCAGATCCGCGGGATTCCGTTCGAGATCGTCGGCGTGCTGGGCCCCAAGGGCTCCGCCGGCGGCTTCGGCAATCCCGACGAGCAGATCCTCATCCCGCTGCAGACCGCGCGCTATCGCATCATGGGCACCGATCGGTTGCGCTCCATCACGGTCGACGCCGCCAGCGTGCCGCAGATGACCCTCACGATGATCGAGATCGAGCGCGTGCTGCGCCGCGAGCACAAGATCCGGCCCGGCGCCGAGAACGATTTCCAGATCCGGAACCAGTCGGACATTCTGGCCACGTTCCAGCAGACGACCGAGACGTTCACCTACCTGCTCGCCGGCATCGCCGCGGTGAGCCTGCTCGTGGGCGGCATCGGAATCATGAACATCATGCTCGTGTCGGTGACGGAGCGGACGCGCGAAATCGGCGTGCGCAAGGCTCTGGGCGCGACGCGCTTCAACATCATGTTCCAGTTCCTGGTGGAAGCGCTCGTGCTGTGCCTCGTCGGCGGCCTGATCGGGATTCTGTTCGGCACGCTGGGGGCGGTGGGGCTGTCGAAGCTCGCGCACTGGAACACCTCGATCAACGTCTTTGCGATTCTCGTGGCGTTCGTGTTCAGCGCGATCGTGGGCCTGTTCTTCGGGATCTGGCCCGCGCGGCGGGCGGCCTCACTCGATCCGATCGTCGCGCTGAGATACGAATAGTTAGGACGTGCGGCGCATCGGCGTGTGGCGCAGTAGTGGACTGCTGACGTTTCGTAGGATGGTTCGAACCAAACGTTGACGCGCCGCACGCCACACGCCGCACGTTATTTTATGTCGTATGCTCGCCGTTCTGATCATCCTGGCACAATCCGCCCCAGCACAGCAGCCAGTGTACGACGGCCGCCTCCGTCAGATCGAGGTGAGCGCTCCTCGCGTCGAGACCGCCGCCGTGCGCATCGACGGGGTGCTCGACGATGAGGTCTGGCGCCAGGCGGCGCTGCTCAAGGGCTTCACGCAATACCGGCCCGTGGACAGCCGCCCCGCCGATGACACGACCGAGGTCCTGGTGCTGTACGCGCCTGAAGCCATCTACTTCGGGATTCGCGGTTTCGAGTCCCACGGCAACGTCGTGCGCGCGACGCTCGCCGATCGCGACAACATCGGCGCCGACGATCAGGTCCAGATCCTGCTCGACACGTTCAACGACCGGCGCCGCGCGCTGCTGTTCGCGGTGAACCCCCTGGGCTCGCAGGAAGACGGCGTGCGCAGCGAGGGGCTCGCCGGCGCCGCGGGTGGGGCCAACGCCGGATTTCGGTTCGATGGCACCGTCGATCTCAACCCGGACTACGTCTTCGAGTCACGGGGACGGCTGACGGCCACCGGCTTCGAAATCGAAGTCCGGATTCCGTTCAAGAGCCTGCGCTATCAGGGCGCCGAGACCCAGGACTGGGGCATCCAGATCATCCGGCTCACGCAGCATTCCGGATACGAAGACACCTGGACGCCCGTCGTGCGCGCCAACGCCAGTTTCCTCATTCAGTCGGGCACGCTGAAGAGCCTCACCGGGCTGCATCGCGGACTGGTGATGGATGTGGCCCCGGAGTTCACCTCTCACGTCGACGGCGCGCCCGGCGATTCCACTTACGAGTACGGCAAGACCGACCCGCAGCTCGGCGTCAATCTGCGCTGGGGGATCACGCAGAACCTCAGCGCGACGGGCACCGTCAATCCTGATTTCTCGCAGGTCGAGGCAGACGTCGGACAGGTGACCGTGAACGAGCGGTTCGCGTTGTTCTACCCGGAGAAACGGCCGTTCTTTCTGGAGGGGCTCGAGCAGTTCGACACCCCGAACGCACTGATCTACACGCGGCGGATCAACGCGCCGGTCGGCGGCGCGAAACTCACGGGCAAAGTGGGCGGCACGGGCGTCGCGTACATCGGCGCGGTGGATGACCGCGAGTTCTCCCCGACGGGAGATCAGCCGATCTTCAACCTGCTGCGCTTGCGCCGCGATCTCGGCACCAACTCCACGGTCGGCATCGCCTACACCGACAAGATCGACGGCGGCGCGTTCAATCGCGTCGCCGGCGCGGACGCACGGCTGGTGTGGGGAAAGATCTGGTACTCCGCCGCGCAGTTCGCGAGCTCGTGGACGGATGACGGACTGGGGTCCGGCGTGAAATCCGGAGAGCTGTGGGAAGCGACCCTGTACGACCGAACCGGCTACTCCTACGGCAATCACGGTCGCCTCACCGGGATCAGCCCCGATTTCGAAGCGCAAAGCGGCTTCGTGAACCGCGTGAACATCGTGCAAGGGCGCTTCTTCAATCGGTTCACGTGGTATGGGAAACAGGGTGCGTGGCTCGAAAACGCAACCACGTTCATCGGCGTCGAGCCGGTGTGGCGCTACAACGATTTCTTCAAGCTCAAGAGCACGCTCGAAGGCAGCCTGTCGCAGCGCTGGATATTGGCACTGCGCGGCGCCTGGCAGGCCACCATTTTCTATAGCCTCAACCATCAGCGGTTCGACCCGTCCGACTACCAGGGCTATCAAGTGAACTCGGCCGGGACGCCGGTGCCGTTTCTCGTACCCCACGGTCTGTACAATCTCCTGAGCGGGCTTGCCGCGCTGAGCACACCGAACCGGGTGGTCAAGGCGGACGTCAGCATCGGGTACAACTCCGAACCAATCTTCGCCGAAGCGTCGGAGGGACGCGCACTCAACGTGTTCCTCAATCTCGAATGGAAACCGACATCCGCATTGCGGCTGGCGGGCCAATGGCCTCATCAGCGCATCAATCGCGCGCAGGATAAGACCTGGTTTTCGACCGCCAACATCCCGCGCCTGAAAATGGAGTATCAGCTCACGCGCGACATCTTCTTCCGGTACGTGGGACAATACCTGGCGCAGGTGCGCGATACGCTGCGCGACCCCCTCAGCGGCAATCCGCTGATCGTGAACGGCACGCTCGCGGGCCGCGTGACCGAGACCGAGTTCCGTAACGACTTTCTGTTCTCCTACAAGCCGACGCCGGGCACGGTGTTCTTCTTCGGGTACGGAGCCTCGCTCAGTGAGCCCGATCCGTTCAGCTTCAAGGATCTCGCGCGGACGCGAGATGGCTTTTTCCTGAAAGCCAGTTACCTCTTTCGGATGTGAAGACCCTCGAGCACCAGCTCGGCGAAGAGCACCTCGCCAAGCAGCGACAGTACGTCCTGACGAACACACGCGCCCGCTGGGGCTTCGTGGGATTCGGGATCGCGCTGCTGGGTGCCGTGAAGCTGGCCGGACTCACGCCGATCTCTCCGTGGTTCTTGCTCGCCTTCGCCCTGGCGTTCGTCGCCGCGAATCTCGGCGTGCGCCGCCTGGTGCAACGCACGGCCTTCCAACCGTGGTACGCCTACCTCAATCTCGTCGTCGGTTGTCTCATGATCTCGGCCGTGCTGTTCGCCATGGGTCCCAACGGGCACGTGCTGTACGGCGCGTATCTGATCGCGCCGCTGCAGGGCGCGCTGTACCTCGAGCGGCGCGACGCCTGGGGTGCGCTGATCATCAACCTGGCCGCGTTCACATTGGCGACTGCGTTCGCGCAGGCGGCGGGACACGGCTGGCTGTGGACGATGTATGTCCAGGAGAGCCTGGTGCTGGTGTTCGTCTGCGTCGCGCTCGTGCCGATGCTCGCGCGGATCGTCGATCGGCTGCGCGACGCCCGCACCGTCCTGGGCGAAATCGAGCGCGGCGACCTGACCCGGCAGCTCGACACCGGGACGACCGCGCTCGCGAGCGACGAGCTGGGCTACCTCGGCCTGAGCGTGAACCGTACCACCGCGGCGATCGGCGAGCTGATCCGCGAAATCGGCAAGCAGGGACAGGCTCTCGCGCAGATGGCGGGCGGGCTCGCCGCGGCGGCACGCACACTGCAGTCGTCCTCGCAGGAGATCTCCAGCACGACCGTCCAGCTCTCGGAAGGCACGGAGCGGCAACGCCAGCTCATCGGCTACGGCCGGGAGGACTCGGAAGCGGCGTCGGGTCTCGCCACGACGCTGCACTCCCGGGCCCAGCAAGCCGAGCGTCAGATCACGGAGATCGCCCAGCAGGCGCGCAAGCGGGGCGAGGACGTCGCGCGCGCCAGTTTGCTGCTGATGAACCTCATGGTCCACATGGATCACGCGTCGGAAGTCGCCGACGTGCTGGACCGCGAGTCGCGTGAGATCGGCAAGCTCGTCGATGGCATCACCAGAATCGCGAGCCAGACCGACCTGCTGGCGCTCAATGCCGCAATCGAGGCGGCGCGCGCGGGCCAGCACGGACTGGGCTTCCGCGTCGTGGCTGGAGAAGTGCGCAAACTCGCCGAGCAGAGCGGCCGCTCGGCGGATGAAGTGCGCACCCGGGTTCGGGCGACGCAGGAACAGATTACGCGCGTGGTCGATGCGATGCAGCAAGGCCGGGAGGCGGCGAAGGGAGTCGGGAGCGTCGCGACCACCGTGCAAGGCGCGCTCGATGCCATCTTTGCCGATCTCAACTCCACCGTGCAGTTCGCCACGTCGTTTGCGGTCGAAACCGAGAATCAAACCAAGCGGATGCGGGAAGTCCTCCGGAGAATCGAAGAGGTCGCGACGATCGCGGAGGGCGCGGCCAGCGGCGCTCGCCAGACCTCCGCCGCCACCGCTCAGCAGATTGTGTCGCTGCGCGAGCTCACGAGCACTTCACAACAGCTCTCCGATGCCGCGGCCCTGCTGGCGCAGACCATCCGGCACTTCCGCTTCTAGAACCCCGCCGCGCGCCGCAGCCGGCGCGACTCCTTGTTGGCCGTCGTTCGAATCTCCGCCAGATCAGCCGTCTTCAGCTCCCCATCGCGCACGACGACCCGGCCGTCGACGATGACGTGCCGCACGTCCGCCGCGCGAGCGCTATACACGATGCGTGACACCAGATCGGCCTCGCCCGGCTGGGCATGCGGCCCCTCGAGATCGAGCGCGATCAGATCGGCGCACTTGCCGGCTGCAATCGAGCCGATCTCGTTCTCGAGCCCCAGCGCGCGCGCGCCTCCCAGCGTCGCAAGCTCGAGCACCTGCGCGGCGGGCATGACTTCGGGCCCCAACCGCGGTTTGTGGATCAAGGCCGCAAGCCGCATCTCGGTAAACGCATCGAGCCGGTTATTACACGGCGCGCCGTCGGCACCGATGGCGACACGGCACCCGGCCGCGAGCATCTCCGGGATGGGCGCGAGCCCACTACCGAGCTTCAGGTTCGAGCTGGGACAATGCACGACGTTGGTCTCCTGCTCCGCGAGACGCGCGATCCCGTCCTTGTCCACCCACACGCAATGCGCCAGGGTGGTACGCGGGCCCGAGATACCCACCGAGTCGAGATAGGCGACCTCGTCGTGGCCCGTTTCCCGCTTCACGGTGTCCAGTTCCAGGGGAGTCTCGGCCGCATGCGTATGGATCACCGCGCCCGCTTTCTCGGCCAGGTCGCTGACCGCTCGCAGCAACGGCCCGGTGCAGCTGGGCGCGAACCGTGGGGCGAAGCAGTAGCGCAACCGCCCGCCGGCAGCACCATGCCAGCGCGCGCACAGGTCGCTGCTCTCGGTCAGCGCCTCGTCAGCCCGCTCCCGCAGCGGCTCAGGATTCGACGGCGAATCCATGAGGCACTTCCCCGCCGTCGCCCTGAGTCCGATCGCTTCGAGCGCTTCGAACGCGGCGCCCGTGTGCCGCACCGTCTCCATGTCGAGAATCGCGGTGGTGCCGCCGAGCAGCAGCTCCGCCGCGCCGAGCATGGCCGAGGCATGAATCGAGGATTCGGTGTGCGCCGCTTCGAGCGGCCAGATCCGCTTGGCGAGCCAGTTTTCGAGTGAGAGGTCGTCGGCGAGTCCGCGGAACAGTGTCTGACATAAGTGGATGTGGGCCTGGATCAAACCAGGCAGGATCACGAGACCGGTGCAATCGATGGTCGTGTACTTTGTCCGGCCGTCGGGCCGTCCGGCCATCCGGCCGATCTTTGTGATTCGGCCGTTCTCGACGAGCACATCTGCGTCCAGCATCCGGCGGGATGCGTCCATCGTCACCACCCGGCCGCCGCGAAGCAGCAGGGGTTTGCTCAAGGCAGCTTCAGCAGGTCGTCGGGATCGAACGAGATCAGCCCGTACTGCGCGCCCCAATGCAGGTGCGGTCCCGTCACTCGACCGGTCGCGCCGACACGGCCGATGACCTGTCCGCGTTCGACCGTGTCGCCAACCGCGACGAGGACTTGGCTCATGTGGTGATAGACGGTCACAAGGCCATCGCCATGATGCAGGTAGACGGTGGTGCCACCATAGAAGAGGTCTGCGACGAGCGCGACCACGCCGCGATTGGCGGCCTTGATGGGATCGCCTTTGCGGCCGTCGAGGTCGAGGCCGTAGTGTGTGCTGCGTCGGACGCCGTTGACCACACGGCCCCCGCCGAACCCACTCGTGACCCGGGCGTCACGCGGACGCAGAAAGGGCGTCCGCCACAGCTGCGGCACGGCGTGCGCGCGGCGTGCGACATCACGGGACAGCTCCCGCTCCCGATCGATGCGGGCCTGCAGGGCGCTGTCCGGCGGCACTGTGAATCGGCGCGGGACGCGAATGCGCTCGCGGGACGCCGGACGCTCGGCCACCGGCACGCGCACGGCCTTCCCGGAGAGCATCCCGTCCCAGCGCAAATAGAGAATGTTGACGGTCGCGCTGGTGGACGTGCTGAGCGGTACGGCGGCGAGCGCGTGGCCGTCGCGGAAATGCAGCGCCTCACCGGCGACTTCGCCGGTGAGCGCGCCGGGCGCCGAAATCACCACCAGCGAGCCCTGGAGCGGCACGCCCGGCTCCCACGCAATCTCCTGAACGGCGACCGCGCTGAGAAGGAAGAGCAGCATCAGGTCGAAATCCGCGGCCCTGCGGAAGTCGAATCAGTCGTCGGTGGAAGATCGAAGTACGCCTCGATCTCATCCAGCAGCTCGTCATCCGCATACACACCGGCCAGGATCCGCTCGGCGCTGCCCGGCTCGACCAGCACATACCCGAAGGGGTAGTCCACGCCGGCTAACAGAATCAGGCGCCGCCGGTTATTGGGGAGCCCGACGTACACCGAATCCGAGTTGGTCGGCAACAGCCTGATGTTGTTGCGAGCGAGCACCGGCGCAATCTGTTCGGTCGCGAAATTCAGCTCATCGAGCGCTTCGGCTTGATCATCTGCGGAAAACGTGTCCGCGCCCGCGAGCCAGAACACGATGACCGTCGGGCCCGTGACGAGGCGCGGGGTGAGGAGGATGCTGTCGGCCGAATCGGCGGACCCCACGTCGGCAAAGCTGAGCGAGTCGGCCTCGCCGTTCGCGACGGCTGCGTGTTGTCCCCGGCACGAAACGAGGAACGCCATTGCGATGAGTGTTGCTGCGCGCATGGCGAACAATATACTTAGCCCATGAATGGGACTGCGCCCACGGCACCCCCAGTAACTGCTCCCGCAGGCCGTCCCGCCAAGCGCCATCATTGGATCGTCCGGCTGACACATTGGCTCACGTTCCTGCTGGTGGTCGGCATGGTCGCGAGCGGGCTGCAGATCTACGCCGCGTATGCCAGGTTCGGCGAGCGCGGTGGGCCGTATTACGTCAATCCGTTCGAGGATCGAGCGTTTCCGGAATGGAGCCGCCTCGGCGGCTGGCTCGCGGGCGGCCTCAACTGGCACTTTACGCTGATGTGGCCGCTGATGATCGCCGGCGTGCTGTATCTGGGTTACCTGGTGGCAAGCGGCGAGTGGCGCGCGCTGCTGTTCCGGCCGCGGGATTGGCGTGGCGCAATCGAGATGCAGAAGTACTACCTGCGCCTCCGCAAGGAGCACCCGCCGCAGGGCAAGCACAATCCGCTGCAGAAGCTCGCGTACACGTTCATCATCGTGGTGGGCGCGCTCGCCGTGTTGAGCGGCTTCGCGATCTACAAGCCCACGCAGCTTTCTTGGCTCACCACCCTGTTCGGCGGCTTTCAGGCAGCCCGCTACTGGCATTTCTGGAGCGTGTGGATTTTCACAGGATTCCTGATCGCGCACGTCGTGCTGGTGTTCGTGGTCGATCCGGCCTCGCTGCGCGCCATGATTTCCGGATGGTATCGCGGGAGGTTCCCGAGTCATGACTGATCGCCGCGCGTTTCTGCGATTGCTGGCCGGAGGCGGCACCGCCTCACTCGTCGCCGCCTGTGGCTGGGACGGCGGCAATGCGGTTCGGCCCCTCCTGCTCGATGCCAGCCGGCTCAACGACTGGGTTGGCGAGAAGATCTTGTTCTCACCGCGACGATTGGCTCGTCAGTATCCGATTGCCGAGCGGACGGCACACCTGCCGAGCTACTTCATTTCGCGCGAGATGCCCCTACTTCAAAACCCCAACTCCTGGCGCCTTGAGGTGGGCGGCCTCGTCCGAAAGCCGCTGTCGCTGTCGCTCGAGGACCTTCAGGCGATGGCGCGCGTCACGTACACCGTGAAGCATCACTGCGTCGAAGGTTGGAGCGCGATCGCCACGTGGCACGGCGTCCCGCTGTCCGCCGTCGCGGAGCGATGCGAGCCGTTGCCTCAGGCGCGCTACGTGCGCTTCGACTCGTTCGATTCGGGCTATTCCAACGGCTGGGACATGGCGAGTGCGATGCATCCGCAGACGATCCTGGCCTACGGCATGAACGACAATCCGCTGCCGCCGACGCACGGCGCGCCGCTGCGACTGTATTCGCCTACAAAACTGGGCTACAAGATGACGAAGTATCTCGTGTCGGTGACGTTCACCGCCGAGCGGCCGGGCGGGTACTGGGAAGACCAGGGCTACCCCTGGTTTGGGGGCGTGTAGCTAGCCGATGCGCGCGAGCGCGTCGTGCATCTGCGACGCCGACTCGAATCGCTTCTTGGGATCCTTGGCCATCGCTTTGAGAATCACGACCGCGAGCGCCCCGGGGACATCCGGGTTGAGCATGCGGGGATCGGGCGCCTCTTCTTCGAGGTGCTTGGCGACGAGCGCCCACGTCGTCTCCGCTTCGAACGGCACGCGCCCGGTGAGGCACTCGAACAACACCACCCCCGCCGCGTAAAGGTCGCTGCGCGGATCGAGCTCCATTCCCGACAGCTGCTCGGGCGACATGTAGTCCGGTGTCCCGATCGACGTCCCCGCTTCAGTCAGCCCCTTCCCTTTCGGCGGATTGGCGAGTCGCGCAATACCGAAGTCCATCACTTTCAAAAACCCGCTCGGCTCGACGACGATGTTCTGCGGCTTGATGTCGCGGTGGATCACGCCTTCGGCATGGGCGACCTCGAGTGCGCGGCACAACTGCTTGCCGACGGTCAATGTCACTTCCACCGGCAGCTTGCCCCGCGACACGATCAGCTGCTTCAGCGATGTGCCCTCGACGTACTCCATCGTCAGGTAATACATCCCGTGCTGTTCGCCAAGGTCGTAGATGCGGACCACGTTGCGGTGCGCGATCCGCCGCGCGAGCCGGATCTCCTGCTTGAAGCGCTCCAGCGCCGCACCGGACGCCATGGCCTCGTGCTTGAGCGTCTTGATCGCGACCGGCTCCTGCAGCTCCCGGTCGAACGCGCGATAGACGACGCCCATCCCGCCCGCGCCGATGATCTCCTTCACCTCGTAACGGCCTGCGAACACCGCGCCCGGGCGAAGCGGCTCCCCACCACCCGCAGCACGCACGGCGGTCGGCACTGAGTCCAATCGCTGCGTCGCCGCGCCGCCCGACGTCTGCATCATGTACTCAACGAGCGCTGCCTTGGCCTTGAGATCTTCGACCAGGCTCTTGAATGCCTTGGACAGGATGCCGATCTCATCGCGCGACTTTACGGCGATGTCCACGCTGAAGTCGCCGTCCTGGACCTGGCGAGTCGCCAGCACCAGGCGGCGCACCGGCCCCGCGATCTGCCTGGCCTGCATGAACGCCCAGACCAGCGCGAGCGCCACCCCGAGCGCGACGGCCCACAGCATCGTGCGCCGGAGCGTGTTGAACAGCGCCAGCTCCGCTTCACGCGAGCGCAGCGCCACGAACCCGCCCCGCACGTCGCCGCTCGGCGAGCGGATCGCGCCGGCGAGGCCGATGAGGTGTTCCCCGTTCAGCGTGGCGGCGAGCGGCGTGCCGCTGCCCGTATCGGCGGCGAGCGCCTCCGTGTTGACGGCGCTCTGCAATGCCGGCCCGATCTCCTGGGCCGGAACCGTGCTGCCGACGACGACGGGCTTGCTGAGCGTGTCCAACAGGAAGAAAACGACGTCGGAATTGGTGGCCTGCTTGATCGCTCCGGCCAGCGAGTCGTCGATCTGGTATGTCGCGACGAGCGCGCCGAGCGGTGCCGCGCTGGGGCGATCGCGCAGCGGCGTGCCGACCGCCATGAACATCGCGCCACGCACGTCGTCCAGCCATGCGCCGCTCGTCTGATCCCCGCTCAGCGCATTCGCGACGAGCGGCGCGATCGACAGGTCGCGGTCATACTGCTCGCGATAATCGGTGCGAGCGATCAGGATGCCGTCGCTATTCGTGACCAGCACCCACGCGGCGCCGATCAGGCCGCGGACGTCGTCCGCCTGATCCAGTGCCTCGGCCCGCTGGCGCTGACTGAGGAGCCGCTGGCGGTACTGGGGGACGTCGGTCGCAACAGTGCTCGCGCGGCCCAGCGTCCGGGTGCGCGCCGCGAGGTAGTCGTCCACCGCCCGCCGCGTCGATTGCAGTGCCCGGTTGATCGAAGCGTCCGCCGTCCGGTTCGCCTGGACGGTCGTAACGCCGAACGTGAGCCCCAGCACCGCCAAAACGAGCAGCGCCGAGCCAACGAAGATCTTGGCGGTCAGGCCGAACGCCGGCTTAGTAGCGTTCGCGCCCGGCATTGGTGGGGTAGTTCCGTCCGTACTTGTTGCGATGAGGCTGCCATTTGTAGCCGCGCGCATTGAGCGCGATCTGCAAATCACCATCCGCGCCGGCCGTCACGTCCTTGATGACCTCCGTGGGGATGCGCTCGTGCCACACATGCAGCCGCTGGCGTCCCGGTGGGACGTTCTCGATTGTGAAACTGCCGTCCTGCCCGGGCTGCGCATACAACCGGTTCGCCATGACCAGCACGTAAGCGACCATGCGGGGGTGCACGTTGCAGTAAACCCGGACGAGCCCCGGGTGCTGAAACGTCCAGCTTTTGGCCTCACCGCGACCGTACAGCCCGAGATCGAACGTGTTGGGCTCGCTCA
>JBLNGI010000161.1:0-15246 GCA_050264615.1 Gemmatimonadota bacterium | reverse complement strand
TAGCGCCAAGTGAGTTGCCGCTCGAGTTCGGGCGGCAGGTCTGCAGTCTCGAACCAAGACTTCGAGATCGTTGCCTCGAGCCTGATGGTGCCGGTGAGGCGCTCGGCAACGGGCCATTCGTACGTCGCACCGCCAAGCGCTCCTAATCGGGAGCGAACATCATCGTCCAGGTTCCAGAGGTGGAGGGCGGGTCCTAGTTCTGCTCGTATCGCTCCGCTCGACCCGATCCCTGCCACCCTGAAATTGACCACGATTCCCATTTCCACTAACTGACCGGTCGTCTTATCCGATAGGGCCAATCCGGGAGCAGTCGCGGCGACTCCCGGCTTTGCGTACGTGGCTTGAAAACCAATGCGGATGCGACCAATGACATGATCCAAGCGGAGGCCAACGCTCGTGGCGTCACCAGGTCGGAGATTGTCCACAGCGCTGGCTGTGGTGGTGTCATGCGCGGAGCCGCGATAGTGCGTCGTGCTCAGTTGCAGGCCCACATCCCACTGAGCCGTCGCCGCGCTTGCAGCGACCATCATTGCCCCAGCAAGAACCGATCCCCGAATGATCATACCTGTCCTTAGTTCATCACCAGATTGATCCAGCCGTTCGTGATGTTGTTTTCGCCCTTTACAAACCAGTTGTAGCCGGGATAGAAGATTTTCACGATGTCATCGTCGACCGCTGTCCCCACGAGCTCGTCGTTGCTGTTGATGAATGAGGCCAGTGCCTTCCAGATGTTGTAGCCCGTGCTCGCAAAGGCGTAGTACTTCTTGATCACGTTGCTCGAGTCGTTACCCGAAGTCAGGTGGTTGTACAGACTGTCGAGGTACGTGAGCACGCGTTGAAATCGATTAGGGTCGGTTTTGATCTGGCAAGCAGTATCATCATCCTCGACGACGAATACGCGAATGTTCTGGCCCGGGTGCGCGAGGTTGTACTGGTCGATTTGGCTTTTCGAGAACAGCAGGACATTCCCCGACCAGTCGAGATTGTTTTGATCGAAGGTGTAGGGACCACCCGCATGCTCTCCCGCGCACTGGTAATCCGTCAAAGAGTCCGTCTGTCCCTTCTGCCCCAGGATGTGCACCTCAAATTCGGGTGACCCCTTCAACCAGCCTTCAAAGTCTTGTACGAAATGGCTTTTGGTCATGTACAGCCCTGGTGCGGGCGGGGGCGGGGGCGGAGGGATGACGCCCCCGCTGCCGCCCCCACAATCCTCCAGACACGTCTGCCGCGCCGGCCGCGTCGTGAAGTCGGTTTCCACCGGTACGAGCGCGAGTACCGGGATTAGGGGTGGGGACTCGGGATCGAGGAGCAGTCGCCGTCCGTCGGGGTCGAATGCGACCGGCGCGTCGTCATCCCGCAGCGCGGTCGCCACCAGCACTCGCTCGTCGCCGCTCCATGCTTTCGCGTGCTCGGCCACGGGGAAGTACACCTCGAGCGCGATCGCCTGCTTGGCTTGCCGCTCGACCAGGTCGGGATTGCCGCCGTTCTCGCCCGCGATCTGCCGCAGCGCCCGCGAGCTGTTCGCGGTGAGGAACGTCTCGAACTGCAGCTTATGCTCGCGATAGGGCGACGCGTCCAGTTGTGCCTTCAGGTAGGCGCGGAACGCCGGATTCTTGAGTCCCTTGGCCACCATTCTGGCGACCTCGAGAGGCGCTTCGATGCCTGACGCCGGTGCGGCAGGCGGGCCGTCCGGCCGTCCGGCGGTCTCATCCGGTGGAGTCAGCTCCCGGTCAGAGCAGGCGGCGGCGAGGACCAGCAGTGCCGCGACGCAACTACGGTTCAACATATGTCCTCCTGTAATTGGGGAGGACCATTGTGGCGACGCGCCCGCGAGAACCGGCGTCCATTCCTTGCGACACGGCCCGGAAACACGCGAGATTCCCCAGCCGATGCTCTCGATTCTTCTCGTCTTGCTGGGTGGTTCCGATTCCACCTACTGGCAGCAGCGCGTCGCCTACGACATCACGGCATCGCTCGATGAGCCCAGCGGGGTACTGACCGGCAAGGCGCGCATTCGCTATGTCAATCAATCACCCGACACGCTGCGCGATTTCTACGTCCATCAGTATCTGAACGCCTTCCGGCCCGGTTCACGCTGGGCCGCCGTCGACTCGGCCGAAGGCCGCGTGCGTTTTCAGCATATGCGGGATCCCGATTACGCGTTCGAGCGGATCACCGCAGCGACCGTGATGGGCGTTGCAGGAAAGCCGGACTACCCGTACGCGCCCGACTCCACGATCGCGCACTGGCGCCTGGCGCGTCCGCTCGCGCCGGGCGATTCACTCGTCGCCGCAATCGACTGGCAGGCGCGCCCCTCGACACTGCCGCGCCGACAGGGCCGCCGGGGTCGCCGGTTCGATTTCGCGCAGTGGTATCCCAAGGTCGTCGTGTACGACAAGTACGGCTGGCAGGACCACCCGCTGTACCCTGCGGGCGAGTTCTACGGGGAATTCGCCAGCTACGACGTGATGTTGGATCTGGCTGCGGATCAGGTGGTTGGAGCAACTGGGGTACCTGTCGAGGGCGATCCTGGTTGGGAGCGCGCCAGTGCAGGACCGGGCACGTCGATCGATTACCAACGCAATTATTACGGGCCATCCGGCCGTCAGGCCGTCCGGGCGTCCTGCACGCCAGGCGCGGGACGCAAATGCGTACGCTTCTTTGCGGACTCCGTCCACCATTTTGCGTTTTCTCTAAATCCCGACTACCGCTACGAACAGGGTCGATACAAGGACGTGGTCGTCCGCGTGCTGTACCAGCCGGGCGACAGCGCCACATGGGGGAAGGGGATCGCGGTTCAGCGCACCGAAGTCGCGCTCGCCTGGCTCGACACCCTATTTGGGAAATTCGCCTGGCCGCAAATCACGAACCTGCATCGGATCGAGGGTGGCGGCACCGAATTCCCGATGGTGATCATGGACGGGAGCGCGAGCCAGGGACTGATCGTCCACGAGCTGGGCCACAACTATACCATGGGGATTCTCGCCAACAACGAATGGCGCGAGGGTTGGATCGACGAGGGCTTCACGAGTTTTCAGACCGGCTGGTTGTTCGAAGCGACGGGAGCCGGCTCCGAGTACCCGGAGCTGGAGCAGGACATCCTCTTCTGGGACCTGGACGGTTGGAGCGAGCCGGTCTCGATGATCAGCGATCGCTACCGCGACTTCCAGACGTACAACACGATGATCTACAGCAAGGGCCAACTGTTCCTCGAGCAGCTGCGCTACGTCGTGGGCGATGAAGTGATGCACCAGATTCTGCGCACCTACTACGCGCGCTGGCGCCTGAAACACGTGGACGAGACCGCGTTCCGCGACGTCGCCGAAGAACTGTCGAAAATGGATTTGAAGTGGCTGTTCGCGCAGTGGCTCCACGGCACACCGCTAATCGATTACAAGCTGCGAAAGGTCGAACGAACGAGGCTTGCCGACGGCAGATGGCTGACCGCCGTTGACATTGAGCGCCTCGGCGACGGATTCATGCCGATCGAAATCGGCGACAACGATTCGATCTACACCCGCGCGAGCGGACAACCCGAGCGCGAGCGCGTGGAATTCGTCACGAGCCAAAAGCCGGGCCGGCTGGTGCTCGATCCGCGGATTCGGGCGCACGACTGGAACGCGCTCAATAACCACGAGCCGCGGGGGCTGTTCAAATCACGCCACAAGACGCACACGCGCTTCGACAATCCGACGCACCCCGAGTCGCGGCGCGACGGCTTGGTCAACGGGCTGCTGCCGCTCGCCTGGTACAACGATTTCGGGGGTTGGACGGCGGCCGTCCGCAGCCGGGGGAGTTACCTCGGCCGCTTCGAGAAACACCTGGCGCTGCTGTCCTTCGCATTCGACTCCGGCGCGACCGATCGGTTCGGCGTGTACGCGCAATTCGGCAACGGCGGCCAGAAACCGCGGCCACGCACGGAGACCAGGCAGGCGTTCTGGTGGGTGGAGGGTCGGTCCGGAGTCGCACTTAGTATCGATCGCGCGCTCAACGAGCACCTCGGCGGCACCACCGAGCGGCATGCCGGCATGAACGCCATCTGGATGGCGGTCGGCGATCTCGGCTACGTGGATCGCGACCTGTGGGACAATGCGGGCAGCGTCGAAATCGAGCCGTGGACCTCCGTCGTGAAGCGCTCCGGACAACAGACATGGCGCAGCCGGTTCGGGCTGCGGGCCGGCCTGGTGTATCGCAATCCCGGCGCCGGCATTCAATCCAACAATCGCTACGATGTCGAACTGTTCGCGCGCCCCACCGGAGAGGTGAGCGTGCGGACGCCGTTCATCTGGAAGACGACATTCGGCGCGCGGTTCTTCGCGGGCGGGTACATTGCTCAGAGTGCGCCGCCGCTGCAGCGTCGAGTCATGGTCGCCGGCGCCGATCCGTACGAGACGTTCACCAACCCGCTGCTCCGCAGCGAGGGCGCGCTGTTCGTGCGGCCGGACTTCCACTATCACGCGCCGGGCGACGCCAACCTCCGCGGCTTCCGGCCCGACCTGGGTGGGCGCTGGGCAGTCGCGCTGAATGTGGAAGGGACGAAATCGGTCTATCGTCGTGCCACGGGGTTCCTGCGCGATGTCGCGTTGGAAGCCTTTGCGGATGCAGGCGTCGTGGATTCACTCGCGCTTCCCCCAGCCTCAAGCGGGAAGAGCTATACGACGTTGTACGACGGCGGCCTCGGGCTGATGACTCGGCACCGAATCAACGATCTGGCGTGGACCATGCGGTTCGAGATGCCGTTGGTGGTGAATCGCTGGGACTATGCGGCCGACGTGGGGTCGCCCGCCACCGACGGCCGGCTACACTTCAGGTGGCAGGTGAGTCTGGAGCCTTCTTTCTAGGGGTTGGGAGTTGGGAGATGGGAGTTAGGGATGAATGATCGGCGCACGTTCTTCCAAGAGACGTTCGGCAAGCTCCTGCATGAGATCGCGGAGCGGGCCGAGCAGCGTGTCGCGCCCAGGCGCTGGTTCCGGCCGCCGGGCGCGGCGCCGGAAGTCGCGTTCGTGGCCGCGTGCACGCGCTGCGGCGACTGCATCGACGTCTGCCCGGTCCATGCCATCGTGAAGCTGCCCGCGAACGGCACCGGTGTGGGATTGGCGGCCGGGACGCCCTACATCGATCCGGCATCCCGAGCGTGCATCGTCTGTGAAGACATGCCGTGCGCCCACGCCTGCGAGACCGGCGCCCTGGTCCCGACCCCCTGGTCCCAGATTCACATGGGCGTCCTCGAGCTCGACCCCGAGCGCTGCATTACGTTCCAGGGCGCCGAATGCGGCGTGTGCGCCCGCGCCTGCCCGGTGGGTGAGCAGGCGCTCGCGCTCGATGCGCGCGGGCACCCGGTGCTGAAACCGGAAGGCTGCGTTGGGTGCGGTGTATGTGTGACGGCGTGCGTCACCCTGCCGTCGTCCCTCAAGCTGAGCCTCGCGTGAGTGACCTTCCGTACCGAGTCGACAAGCCCTGGGGCCACGAGATCATCTGGGCCAGGGCCGAGCGCTACGTCGGCAAGATCCTGCACATCGAGCCCGGGCACGTGCTCTCGCTGCAGTATCACAACACGAAGGACGAATCGATTTACGTGCTGACGGGCGAAATCATCCTGCGGATCCAGCAGGGTGAGACGCTGATCGAACGCCGGGTGCGCGCGGGCGAGGCATTTCACATTCCACCCAAACTGATCCATCAGTTCGAAGCCGTCACCGTCACCGACCTGCTCGAGGCATCCACGCCCGAGCTCGATGACGTCGTGCGGCTCAAGGATCGCTACGGACGCGTCCTATGAAAGTCATCATGCCGATGGCCGGCAAAGGCACCCGGCTCCTGCCGCTCACCAAGCGAGTCCCCAAACCGCTCGTGCACGTCGCGGGGCGGCCCGTGATGGATTACGTCATGGACGCGCTGCGCCAGGCGGGGCAGCTCGACGAGCTGATCATCATCACGGGGCACCTGAAGGAAAAAGTCGAGAAGTACATCCGCGACAACTATGACATTCCCGCGCGCTTCATCGAACAGAAAGTGCTCGACGGCACCGCGGGCGCGGTGAACCTGGCGCGGCCCTACGTCGATGGCCCGGTGATCGTCATCTTCGTGGACACGCTGTTCGATGCCGACCTGTCGATCGTCAAGACGAACAAGGACGACGGCATCATCTGGACGAAGGAAGTCGAGGACTATCAGCGGTTCGGCGTGGTGGTGACGGATAAGAACGGCCACATGACGAAGATCGTCGAAAAGCCGAACACGCCGATTTCGCGCCGCGCCAACATCGGACTGCAGTACGTAAAAGACTGGCAGACGCTGTTCGACGGCATCGCCCACGTTTTGAACAGCCCACCGGGGAAGGGCGGGGAGTTCTATCTCACCGACGCGTTTCAGTACATGGTGGACCAGGGCAAGAAGCTGCTCGTGAGCGAAGTGGGCGGCTGGTACGACTGCGGCAAAGTCGACACGCTGCTCGAGACGAACGAGCACCTGCTGAAGAATGGGCGCGGCCAGAAGCCCGCCAAGGTGGAGTCGGGAGTCAGGATTCAGGAGCCGGTGCGGATCGAGGAAGGTGTGACGCTGAAGAACTCGACGATCGGCCCGAACGTCACGATCGAGGCCGGCAGCGCCGTCGAGGGCAGCACGATCGCCAACAGCATCGTGGGCCGCGGCGTCCAGGTGAGGAACGCGAAGCTGAAGGGCTCCGTGATCGGCGACAAGCAGAAGATCGACGGCAGGTCCGTCGAGGATTCGGTCATGGATGACGGGGAAATTGCCGCCGCCCGCTAGTGAACGAGTTTCTCGAGCTGTTCGACTACAACGCCTGGGCGAACCGCACGATGTTCGACGCGGTCGGCCTGCTCCCTGAAGCGCAGTACTTCCGCGATCTGAAGAGCAGCTACGGCGGCATTCACGGTACGCTCGCCCACATCGTCTGGGCGGAGCAGCTGTGGCTGCATCGCTGGCTGGGAAGGCCCAATCCAGCGGTCGCGCAGGGGGCCGATCTCAAATCTCTGGCGGATGCCCGCAGCCGCTGGGAGGCGGTCGAGGCGGAGCGGGGGAGGTTCGTCGCCGGCCTGAACGCGGCCAACCTGCAGGACACGAGGGTCGTAAAGCCTTCCAGCGGCGGCGAATACGTGCATACGTTCGCTCAGATGTTCCGGCATTTCATCAATCATTCTTCGTATCATCGCGGTCAGATCGTGACCTTCCTGCGCCAGCTGGGTCATAAACCGCCGAGCACCGACCTCATTCTGTATTACCGGCAGCGGGGCCCCGCCCGCTAGCATGGGTTCAAAACAGAACGGGTATGGAAACCCTCTTTACTAACTGACTGTTCAGTTAGTAACTTGTCGCCGCTCATGCGAACCATCACCCGACGTTCCAAGACCTCCAGGCCCCGCTCTCCGCGGTGGCGGCGCCGCAAGGACGCGCGCCCCGAGGAGATCATCACCGCGGCGCTCGCCGTCTTCGCCGACCGCGGCTTTGCCGCGACCAAGCTCGAGGATGTCGCGCGCAAGGCCGGCGTCACCAAGGGCACGATCTATCTCTACTTCGAGAACAAGGACGCGCTGTTCAAGGCGCTGATTCGGCAGACCATCGTCCCCGTCATTGCCAAGGGCGAGGCGATCGCCCAGGCGTTCACCGGGTCGGCGCGCGAGCTGTTCGAGCGCCTCGTGCGGGAGTACTGGCGGCTCGTCGGGGAGACGTCGCTCTCGAGCATTCCCCGCCTGATGATTGCTGAAGCCGGCAACTTTCCGCAGCTGGCCCGCTTCTACTATGAGGAAGTCATCACCCGCGGACATCACCTCATGGAGGGCGTCCTGGAGCGCGGCATCAAGGCGGGCGAATTCAAGAAGGTGGACCTAGCCGTCGCGACCAAGCTGGCGATGTCGCCGCTCCTGCACGCCGTCGTCGCGCGCAGGGCGTTCGCGGCCTGCATGCCCGAAGGCTTCGACATTCCCCGCTACCTCGATACCCACATCGACCTATTTCTCCATGGCATCTCCAAACAGTAGAGTCGTCGCCGCCGTTGTGCTCGCGCTCGCCGCGCTCGCCGCGCTCGCCGCCCCGTTGACGGCCCAGCAGCCGGCGACCATTCGGCTCTCGTTCGCCGACGCGATCCGGCGCGTGACCTCGCCGGACGCCCCGCCCGCCGTCGAGCTCGCCGCTCTGCGGACCGACGAATCGCGCGCGCGCGTGACGCAGGCTCGCTCGGGATTGCTGCCGAGTTTCACTGCGACCGGCGTGTGGTTCGACCGCACGCTCAATCCCAAGTCCCTGGGCTTCTCGTTTCCGGGGTTGCCGAGCCTCATCGGTCCGTTCAACGTCGTCGACGGCCGTTTGTCGCTGCAGCAGACCGTGTTCGACATCTCGAAGTTGAAGCGCGTCGGCGCGGCGAAGAGCCAGGTCACCGCGTCGACGGCCGAGGGGTCGGCAATCGAAGAGGCGAGCGCCCAGTCCGTGGCGGTCGCGTATGCGCGTGCGGCGCGGGCACAGGCGGTGGTCGCGGCGCGCCGGGCCGATTCCTCGCTCGCGGCGGAGCTCGTGACGCTTGCCGATGCCCAACAGAAGGCGGGCGTGAGCGCGTCGATCGATGTGACCCGGGCCAGGGTGCAGCTGGCGGAGTCCGCCGGACGCTTGATCCTGGCGTCGAGCCAGCTAGAGCGCGCCAAGATCGACCTGTCCCGCGCGCTGGGCCTCGAATCCGGAATGATCGAATTGACGGATACGCTCGGTGCGCAGCTGGGGGCCGCCAATGTGCCCACGGGTCGTGACTCCGCGATCATGCAAGCGCTGGCGGCCAGGCCCGATCTTGCCGCCGAGGTCGCTCGCGGCACGGCGGCGCGCACGGCGGCGTCGGCGATCTCGGCGGAACGGCTGCCCCGCCTCGATCTCGCGGCGGACTACGGTCTCACCGGAAACAACGTCCCCGATGCGATTGCCACTCGCCAGATCGGTGTGCAGGTCACGTGGCCGATTCTGGATGGGTTCCGCCGCGAGGGGCGGCTGGACGAACAGAAAGCGGTCGCGCGCGCATCGGACGTGCGGGCGCGGGATCTGCGCCAGCAAGTCACGGCCGACGTCGACGGCGCGTTGCTCGATATGCGTTCCGCCGCCGCGCAGCAGATGATCAGCGGCGAGCGGCTGCGGCTCGCGATGGAGGAAGTCTCGCAGGCACGCCAGCGGTTTGAGGCCGGCGTGGCCGGGAATATCGAAGTGATCAACGCGCAGGAGTCACTGGAACGGGCGCGGGAAGCGGACATCGATGCGCGCTTCGCGGCATTGTCGGCGAAGATCGCGTTGGCGCGCTCCGTTGGCAGCGCGCACACCCTGCATTAATCGAGGAAGAAACGATGGCTACGACGATGGAACCCGAAACGCGGCCCCGCCCGTCGATTACGAAACCGGCTGTTGCCGCTCCACCGAAACGTTCGCGGAGGCTCGTCTTTTCAATCATGAGCGTCATCCTGCTCACTTTGCTGGTCGTCGGGATCCGCCGGTGGTGGTTCGGCCGCTCGCACGTCTCGACCGACAACGCCCAGGTGGACGGGCACATCATCCCCGTGCTCCCGAAGGTCGGGGGTTACGTCAACGAGGTGCGGATCGAGGAGAATCAGCCCGTGCGCGCCGGCGACACGCTCGTGGTGCTCGATGACCGCGATCTCCGCGCCCGGCTGGCACAGACCGAGGCCGATCTCGCCGCGCTCCTGGCGACGATCAGCAGCCGCACGCGCGTGGGGCAGGCCGAAGCGGCCGTCGCCCAGGCCCAGGCGAACAACGTCAAGGCACAGGCCGACCTGACCCGCATCGAGCCGCTCGTGGTCCAGAACATCGTGAGCTCGCAGCAGCTCGACGCGGCGCGGGCCGCAGCGGCCGCCGCCAGTGCCCAGCTGGCGTCCGCCCAGGCCGCCTTGGTCGGCGCCGACGCGCGCGTGGCCGCGGCGCGGGCCGCGCGCGATCAGGCGGCTTTGCAGTTGTCGTACACGCGGATCCTCGCGCCTGCGGCGGGCGTGGTCTCCAAGAAGTCGGTCGAGCTGGGCCAGCTGGTGCAGCCAGGCCAGCCCCTCATGGCCGTCGTACCGCTCGACGACGTGTGGGTGACCGCGAACCTGAAGGAGACCGAGACTGCCGACGTGACGCCGGGCGACCAGGCCGAGATCACGGTCGACGCCTATGAGGGCCGGCATTTCCGTGGGCACGTCGAGAGCCTCGCGCCCGCGACGGGCGCGAAGTTCTCGCTGCTCCCACCCGACAACGCGACCGGCAACTTCACCAAGGTGGTGCAGCGCATTCCGGTGCGGATCCGGCTCGATTCTGCGGCCGCCGATCCGGCGCATCCGCTGCGCCCGGGCATGAGCGTCGTCGCGACGATCAAGACGCACGAATGACGGCGGTCGCACTCGCGGCGGCACCGGACCGCTACCGCTTCAAGTATCTCATCGCGATCACGGTGTCGCTCGCGTCCGTGCTGGAGCTGCTCGACACCAGCATCGTGAACGTGGCCATCCCGCATATGATGGGCAACCTGGGCGCCACACTCGATCAGATCGCGTGGGTGTCCACGGGCTACATCGTGGCGAACGTGATCATCCTGCCGATCACCGGATGGCTCTCGGCGTTCTTCGGCCGGCGGAGTTATTTCGCCGGCTCGATCGCGCTGTTCACGGTTGCCTCCTTCATGTGCGGCAACGCCGGCTCGCTCGAGGCGCTGGTGATCTGGCGGATCATTCAGGGACTGGGTGGCGGCGCGCTGCTCTCCACGTCGCAAGCGATCCTGTACGAGGAGTTCCCGCGCGAGGAGTACGGGACCGCGATGGCGATCTTCGGCGTCGGTGTGATGGTGGGGCCGACACTCGGCCCCACCGTCGGCGGCTGGATCACGGACATGTACGGCTGGCCGTGGATCTTCTACATCAACATCCCGTTCGGCATGCTCGCGCTCGCGCTGACGTTGACGTTCATCACCGACTCCGAGCATCAGCACCGTTCATCGAAGGTCGACTTCATCGGCCTGGGCCTGCTGGCCGTCGGCATCGGAGCGCTGCAAACCATGCTCGAGCGCGGCGAACGGCTCGACTGGTTCGAGTCGGGCCAGGTGCGCCTGCTCGCGCTCGCCAGCGCGCTGTCCCTCATCGCCTTCATCTGGCACGAGCTGCGCACCGAGCAGCCTGTCGTGGACCTGCGGATCCTCAAGAGCCGCCAGCTTGCGGTGGGCGTCGTGTATGGTCTTGTGCTTGGCGTCTGTCTGTATGCGACGGTCTTCGTCCTGCCCGTCTATCTCCAGAACGTGCAGAACTTCACGGCGAATCAAACCGGGTTGGTGATTCTGCCCGGCGCGCTCGCATCCGCGTTTACGATGGCGTTCATGGGACGGCTGCAGGGGAAGTTCGATGGCCGGCTGTCGATCGCCGCCGGGGTCGCGGTCTTCGCGCTCTCGATGTGGAAGCACGCGCACTTCACCACCCAAAGCGGGATGAGCGATTTCTTCTGGCCGCTCATTTTCCGCGGCATCGGCCTGGGCCTGATTTTCGTGCCGCTCACGAACCTGGCGCTCGCCGACCTGCCGATGTCCAAGATTCCCAACGGGACCGGCCTGTTCAATCTGATGCGGCAGCTCGGCGGCAGCGTGGGCATCGCGGTGTCGGCGACATTACTGCAGCGCTTCACCGCGATTCATCGCGCCGATCTCGCCGCGAGCGTGACGCCCTACGCCGAGGCGACGCGCGAGCGGATCGCCATGATCACGCAGGCACTCGTGGCGCGCGGAGACGTGCCCGCGCTCGCGCAGACCAAAGCGATCGGATTCGTGAACGGGATCGTGACGAAGCAGGCGATGATGCTCTCGTTCGAGCAGCTGTTCCTGCTGTTCGGGACGGCGTTCGTGCTGTCGCTGCCGCTGCTCTTGTTGATGCATCGCAGTAAGGGGCTGCCGGGAGGAGGGGCCGCCGCGCACTAGCACGCTTCAGCCATGGCCGCCGTCACCAGCAGGGCGCGCACGATGCCGAGCGCGCCCTTGTCGTTTTCGTACCACTCGGTGGGGAGATGGGCATCGCCCGAGCGGCCGCCGGCTCCCAACGCCACCGCGGGCACCCCGAGGGAGATGGGGACGTTGGCGTCGGTCGAGGCGCAGGCGAGCTGGTGCTCGTGGCCGACGGCACGGGTCGCGGCCACGGCCGTCTGCACCAGTGGATGGCTGCGGGGCGTCAGCCCGGAGGGCCGATCGCCCACGCGCCGGACGTCCATCGTCAGGGGCGCGGTTCCCGGCAGCCGGGTCCGATTCATCTCGATCAACTCCTGTTGCAGCAAGCGCTGGACGGTGCCATCGAGCGTCGCGAGCGCTCGAGGATCTTCGCTGCGCAAGTCGACGTCGAACCAGGCCGTTTGTGGAATACAGTTCAGGCTGGTCCCGCCTCCGATTTTGACGACGGAGCGCGTCGTCCGTGGCGCGTCGTCCGTGGGGATGCGCGTGATCTGCTCGATGGCGCGGCCGACCGCATGGGCCGGGTTGGCGACTCCGTAGGCAGCCCACGAGTGGCCGCCTGGCCCATTGAACGTGATGTGATAGCGGCGCGCGCCCAGGGCGCGGTGCACGATGCGCTCGATCCCGGCGCCGTCGAGCGCGATGAAAGCAGACGGTCGGACGGACGGCCGGCCGGCCGGTCCAAACAAATGCCTCACACCGCGCAGGTCTCCGGAGCCTTCTTCGCCCACCGTCGCTGCAAAGAGGACCGGTCGCCGCGTTGGGACACGTGCCTCGGTCAACGCCTCCGCCACGGTGATCATGGCCGCCAAGCCGCGAGCATTGTCCGAGATTCCCGGTCCTTCGAGGCGCGGGCCGTTGCGCGAGACGGAGACGTCGAGCTCAGGACCAAACACGGTATCGAGGTGCGCGCTCAACACCACGCTCTCTGCCCCCTGCCCCCCCTGCTCTCTGCTCCCTGCTCCATACCATCCCCGCACATTCCCCACCTCATCGACCGCGACATCCGCCAAGCCGGCATCAGAGAGCATCTGCGCCACGCGAGCACCGCGCGCCCGTTCGGCGCCTGTCGGGGCGGGAATCGCTGACAGCGACGCCTGACGGGCGAGCGTCGCTTCGTCCGACCGCTCGATGTGGACCCGCGCGGCGCGGACGCGGTCGTGGGTGAGCAGCGCGTCGATCATGCCGCCAAAGTATGACTTTAGGGGCGGTCGGGGCAAATTCCCTTGACCGAACCTGACGCTGGCGCGACACTAGTCCGCATGGAAGAGCGGCAACTCATCTACGATTGGAACAGCGCTGGAGGCAGGAACGACGGGTTCGACTGGACACGCGCACGCATCGACCTGAACGACGAGACGCTCCGCGACGGGCTGCAGTCGCCGTCGGTCAAGGATCCGTCGCTGGAGGTCAAGAAGCGGCTGCTGCACCTGATGGCGGAACTTGGTATCGTCGCTGCGGATATCGGGTTACCCGGCGCCGGGCAGCGCGTGGTAGATCAGGTTCGCGCGCTGGCAACCGAAATTCGCGATCACAAGCTACCGATTTTCCCCAACTGCGCGGCACGCACGGTCGTGGCGGATATCGAGCCGATCGTGCGGGTCGCCAACGAAGTCGGCATCAAGATCGAGGCCGCCACCTTCATCGGTTCCTCTCCCATCCGGCAGTACACGGAGGATTGGACGCTCGACCGCATCCTGGCCGCCACCGAAGCGGCGGTGACGTACGCCGTGTCGCACGGCCTGCCGGTCATGTACGTCACTGAAGACACGACGCGTGCGCGGCCGGAGACGCTCAAGGCGCTGTACGGTACGGCGATCAGCTGCGGGGCGGCGCGCATCTGCCTGGCCGACACCGTCGGTCACGCCACACCGGACGGTGTGCGGGCGCTCGTGAGCTATGTCAAAAATGAAATCGTCCAAAAGAACAATGTGAAAATCGACTGGCATGGCCATCGTGACCGTGGCATGGGCCTGATCAACTGTCTGGCTGCGATCGAGGCCGGCGTCGATCGAGTCCACGCCACGGCGCTCGGCGTGGGCGAGAGAGTCGGCAATGCCGAGATGGACCTCTTGATCGTGAACCTCAAGCTGCTGGGCGCGCACCAGCGGGACATCCGGAAGCTTCCCGAGTACTGCCGGCTGGTCGCGGACGCCGTCGGCGTGCCGATCCCGGTGAACTATCCCGTGATCGGCACCGACGCATTCCGGACCGGCACCGGCGTACACGCCGCGGCCATCATCAAAGCCAAGAAGAAAGGCCACAATTGGCTCGCCGATCGCGTGTATAGCTCCGTCCCCGCCGAAGAGTTCGGCTTCGAGCAGCGAATCGACATCTCGCCCGTGTCGGGGCTGTCCAACGTGAAGTACTGGCTGGAGCGGCACGGGTACGATCCGAACGATGAGAACGCCTGCCGCACGTTGTTCGATGCCGCGAAGCGGACCGATCGTGTGCTGTCCGACGAGGAATGTCATCGGTTGCTGAGCGAATGAGTTTCCGCGACATCGAGAAGTCGTTTTTCGATCTCTATTGGCACATGGATCCGGTCGCGGCCACCCAGGCCGGCGTGCCGGGCCACGACGACCGCTACGGCCGGTTCAGTCCCGCCGCGCTCGCACCGCAGCTCGCCGCGCTCAAGTCGATCGCCTCGGCGCTGGAGGCGGCGAACGCGACCGATCTCGAGGAAGAGATCGACCGCACCGCGCTGCTCAACGAGGTCCGCGTCTCGTTGCGGCGCTTCGAGCAGATCAAGCCGCAGGCCAAGAACCCGGAATTCTGGCTCTCGCACCTGCTGGGCGGGCTGCACCATCTGGTGCTCTCGGCCGATCGCACCCCCGGTGAGAAGGCGCTGGCGGCAATCGGGCGTCTCGAAGACATTCCCGCGTTCTTCGACGATCTCAGGGCGACGCTCGACCAACCGGTCCGCGTGTTCGTCGAAACGGCGCTGCGCATGACCGAGGGCGGGCGGCTGCTGGTGAAAGAGCTGGCCACGGCACTGAGCGTGCAGGCTCCGCTGCATGCCGCGCGGCTCGTGAGTGCCGCCGGAACGGCCACCGATGCCCTGCTGCAGTTCGATACCAACCTCGAGCACTGGCTCGAGATGGGGACCGATCACTACGCGATCGGCGAGGACGCGTTCAACTTTCTGCTGCACTATCAGCATGCGTTGCGCGACACGGCTCCGGAGCTGTGGCGCTACGGCCTCCACCTCAAGGAAGAAATCGAAGCCGACCTCGTGCGTCTGGCCAAGCGGATCGACGGCAGGCCGTGGCCGGAGCTGGTGG